>JAWUXU010000039.1:0-8819 GCA_034111145.1 Paraglaciecola sp. | reverse complement strand
ACAGTGTGCCAAATTTTGGCGTATTGAGAATGCTCAGGCATAACAACTATTCAGCCTTTATTCAGCCTTTCACAACAAAAGGGTATTGTATTTGGATCTGCTCTAAATCAAGCAATTTTCCTTGTTGATTAACATTTCGATAAAGCGCAAGTATGCTTGGCGACGTATATCCAGCGACCTGTTCAATGTCATTAAGCTTAGCGCCTTGACTGGCTAAATAAGTGATATAAGTATGGCGCAAAACGTTGAGCGAAAGCTGTTCGGGAAAAGCCAACTGAGCATCATGGCCTATATTCACCAAAAGTTGTAAAAACTCTTTGTGGCTTTTGATGTTAGACCAAATGGTTTGTTCATCGGTTAAGTCATGACATATTACTTGTAAAACGTTAGCGAGTTCTTTTTGAATGTTAATATCGCGAGAAAACTGGTTATCTAACTGCAATATAGAATAGCTTTGTGTAAAGTTCGCCTTTTTCAACACCATTAATTCATCAATGTTGACGCCACTTAAAATTAAGCCTATTAGCGCTTTACCTTGTTTATTAGCAACAGAAAAAAGTAACTGACATTCATCAATACTGAGTAAACGTAATGTTTGAGCTATGGGTGAAAAATTGAGTAAATCAGGTGAAAACGCTGCAGTAGACTCACAAAGCTGACCATGTTGAGAATAACCTATGCTTGAGGGCCCAACATTTTCTGATTGGCCTGGTATAACAAAAACATTATTCGGTACAGTATTTGGCACTTTTTGCCTAACAATAAAGCTAAACAGCAGTAATGACACTATACCAGCAATAGCAGCACCGACTAGGCTTACTAAAGTGTTGAATTGATAATTTGGACCAATGGCAAAGCTGGGTTCAAATGCCGGTTCAAGTAATGTGATCTTGGCCTCAAAAGGTTTGGATACTTCTTGGGTGACCTGCTGATTTTTAATATTTTGAGCCTGAAATTGTAATTCCTTCAATTCATTATCTAACCTTTTATACTGCTCAAGCTTCTGACTAAATGTTTGTGCCAGTTTACTTTTTTCTACTAATTTTGAATTTAATAGCTTTGTCTTGTCATTAGCTGTGTTCAAATATCGTTGAGTATCTTGTAAATAGTTTAACTGACTAGTTTGTATTTGCTCTTCGAGTAGCTTCTCCAGTTGTTGTACTTTTTGCTGCTGCGCCACAATACTTGGGTCACGATCTAGATAGGCTTGTGTATATGTTTCTAACAAAGCGGCTAAGTTGGAAATGATCTCTTGCAAGTTCATTTTTATGGCATCTATTTGCCCTTTATCATCAGGTCGAATAACCTTTTGTCCGCTTTCAATGGACACAACCAAACTATTAAGCAAAGCCTGAGCTTGGGCTTGTTCGGCCACTGTTTGATCAAGGCTCACGCCTAAATTTTTAACCTGACTTAAGACCCGGTTTTCATCTCGCTCAAGTGAAGTAATGTTATTTTCAACAGCGAATAATTCTAACAACTGTTGCTGATTGACTATTTTTACCTCTAACAACCCTAATTGTTCACTTGAAAGCTGTAATTCTTCATTATTGTTATTTTGAGACTCAAATTCAATTAACTGCAAATACACTTTTGAGAGTGCGTCTAAAATAGGTTTAAGAATTTGCGGCTCACTACCATTGGCACTAAGTGAAATAATACGGCCTGTCAGGCTAGATTCTATCGACAATGCCTGAGACAGTGTTTGCACATTGATCATCAAACCCTGACTTCTCTCTAACTCTTGTGACACACTGCTCAGCACACTATTACTTTTTAATCTTTGTTGATGTAATGTGATCCGCCGTTGAGCAAATTCACTGAACCCTTGGTCAGTTTTTGATTTATAAGAAAAATGCAAAACAGATTGGCTTTGGAAAACTGGGGCTTGGCTCCATATCGCTGCATTAGCGCAGATTAGTACTAATAAAAATGTACCGATTAACACCTGCCATTTGCGCTTTTGAAACAGTTTATGTTCAACATCGGATATATCTATGCCGGCACTATAAAATGGTTGATTTGGCATGTAGTCAACCTTGTTATTAAATGACATAAAAAATATCCAACATGAATAAACAGCTAGCTAATCGAATAAAACGATTTTTGGTGAACATATTGGTCCCTTTTGTATTATGTCTTAATTAAAGGCAATCGATAAATGACATTTACAACACACTCGACCTTACCATTTAAATTTAACAAGCCTACTCGCAAACACCAAGCATAAGTTACAACGTGGCAAAAAATCTTATAAATATGACAACTATAAATATCAACAAAAGACAAATATGCGCAAGTTGTGGATATCCCCAAGTCACATGTTTATGTGCTTGGATAAATCCCATAACTACACCACTCAATATCATTATTTTACAGCATCCTAAGGAGACAAAACACGCAAAAAATACAGTTAGATTGTTAGCTTTAGGATTAAAAAAGATAACAGTGTTACAAGGTGTGGTGCCCGAAGACTGGTCAGAGTTGGCGCAAAATGTGACTAACCAACCGCAAAATTACTGTTTATTTTACCCTCACGCTCAGAGCGCCTCGTTTGAATCCGTGTCGTCACTAGAACAAAAGGCAAGGTATTTTCCAGTCAATCAAAGCGTGATATTTATAGATGCATCATGGCGCAAAGCCCTTAAGATTTGGCACCTCAATCCTTGGTTACAACAATGCAATAGTTGGCACTTTGCCAATGCACCTGAAAGCCAATATCATATTAGACGAACAACTCAGCAGAGTAGCCTATCAACTCTTGAGTCAGTAGCTTATGTCCTTGAAAAAACTCACAGTATTAAATGTATGCCCCTGTATACGTTATTCTCTAAGATGCAGCAAAAATGTTTTCTTGAAAAAATGAATAATAAATAAAATGTAAACTATATATAAAAAAATCAGCATAAAGACTGACATCAGGTGTAAAAACGGGCAGTATAGAGAACTTTTTTAGGCTTTATAACATATTTTAAATCTAACGTTTGGGGTATACAAACCTGTAAAGCGGATGGTGTTGTCAGTCCTGTCTGTAATGTTGGCGTAAAAAAAACTCAAACCAACAATTGAATTACCTACTTCATTATTTTCGACAGATAAAAATAACACTAGCCTTTTCCATGATGATGTTGTTGTTGTTAATATTTACAACAGCGACATTGCTTATACAATGGCATACCGATCAAATTTTCTGGGCTGTTACAGCACAACTAAGATGCTATGGAGATGAATGATAATGGACTATTTTTAAATCTAAATGGAATATCTCAACACATGAAAATTATATAGTTGAATTAAGTTAGGGCCAATTAAATTTTCATGTTGATTACCCGTTTGAGTTTGAATGTAATGTTTTAATCAATGACACATCTTAGGCGTGTATATTTTATGAAGTTAAAAAGCAATTGCGTGGTAATAGTTTGAAGCAAGTTAAATTTTTCATTGGTCTTATATTGCTTTGCCTTTATTTTACGACAAGCCCATTGGTTGCATCTGAAAAAAATATGACTAGCTTCAATTTGAGCAGCATTAACAATCGTAATATTAGTGACGACGTTAGTTATTTTTCACTCAAAGACGTCGCAACCACGCCACCTAACAGATTAAATCAATTAGACACTTGGTTAAGCACCTTAGCACTGCACCAAAGCACGAGTGCATTGGGAGACAAATATGTTGTCGCATTCGAAATATACAATGACACACAGCTAACCGAATGGTTTATTTATTCTTATGGATCTGTAGTACAAAGCATAGAAATATTGGGTTTCAGTATCGATAAACCTGTTAGCTCTTTTAAAACCGGACAAGGGTTAAAGAACCAACAAGGTTTTCATTACGGTAGCAAAATCGAAATTTCACCTGGCCAGCACAAAACAATATTGATGGTATTTAGTAGTGAATTTTTCTTTTCTCCAATTAAAATACTCGTTAAACCCCAAGATCAAGCGGAGCAGCTTTTTCAATTAGAAAACGTCATTATTCTGCTGAGTATTGGTATATGTTTTGCTCTAGGTTTGTACAACTTTTTTATATTTTTTTCTACTCGAAATAAACAATATCTTAATTATGCCTTAGCAACATTAGCTTATACACTTGGCTGGGCCTGTGTTTTTGGCGTTCCAGAATATGTTAGTTTGGGCAGTTCTGACTATTGGCTAATGCCCGCTTTTTTAGTTGGTACTTTTTTCTCCTGTTATTTCAATGTTCAGTTCTTGCGTTTAGAGGATTCTGCGCCCAAAACGGCCAAAACTTTAAAAGTGATCGCCTGGGTCACACTCGCAGCCATACCCTTCGCTTTTTATAGTCAAGGCATTGGACTGTACTTGGCATCCGTGCTGAATTCTTTAGTGTTATTAACAGGTATCTATTCTGGTATACGTTGTTGGATAAACGGTTATTCACCGGCTAAATATTTTGTCTTTGGGTTGTTATCGGTTTTAGTACCTAATATGGTCAGCAATTTGATGAATTTAGGTATTTTACCCGGTTTTAATATCAACATTTATCTATTGGGTTTAATTGGTAACAGCCTAGATAGCTTATTATTAGCTTTTGCCTTAGCAACGCAGGTAAAATTATTATCCCTTAAGAACATCGAACTGACTACAACCCTTGAAAAAACCGTAGAAAAACGCACCACCGAATTACGCTTAGCAAACGCTCAATTAAAACAAACGAATAGCGATCTAATAGAAGCAAGTCATGCAAAAGGTCGATTTTTAGCCACCATGAGTCATGAAATTCGTACCCCTTTAACGTCTATTATTGGTTATGCCGAAGGCATTTTACTGGGCGATATAGACAAATCTGAACAAGAGCGCGTGACAAAAATCATTTCAGAGAATGGTAATCATTTATTAAGTGTCATTAACGACATTTTGGATATCAGCAAAATAGAAGCCAACAAACTCGACTTCGAATCAATACCTACACCTTTATTTTTAATATTAACCCAAATCGAGTCTACTGTGGCTAAACGAGCCAAAGATAAAGGTTTAGCTTTTCATCTGGAATATGAGTATCCACTGCCAGCTCAAATTAATACCGATCCAACACGTCTTAAACAAATTTTATTTAATTTAACCAATAATGCGATTAAATTTACAGAACAAGGTTATGTAAATATATCGGTAAGTTTGGTCGACGATTCCTTACAAATAAAAGTGAAAGACTCTGGCGAAGGCATCTCAGCCCAACAACAAAAGCAACTATTCCAACCCTTTACCCAGGCTGACAGCTCAATTAACCGACGCTTTGGAGGCACAGGTTTAGGTCTAAGTATTTCGAGGCGATTAGCAATCGGTTTGGGCGGCGATATTAGCGTGCTGAGTTCTCCACGAAAGGGTTCTACTTTTATTTTGAATATCAACTTGTCTGTGGTCCAAAACTCAGCATGGATAAACAATGTAGAAGAAATATGGTTGTCAACACCCATCAAATCTGCCATTCCTGCTGCGTTGCCAAATTTTGGTGGCAATAAGGTACTGCTAGCAGATGATCACCCCGATAATCGCGAATTAATTGCCATATTGTTAAAACGAATGAATATCACCGTCACTGAGGTAGAAAATGGTAAGCAAGTATTGGAGACGATTTTTTATCAAAAGTTTGATTTAATTTTACTTGATATCCACATGCCGCAAATGGACGGCACCGAGGCACTTAGACAAATCAGAGCAGCGGGTAATCTTACACCAGTCATAGCGCTAACTGCCAATAATATGAAACATGAAATCGAACATTATATGCGCATTGGATTTTCTGACCATTTAGCCAAACCTATTTCTCGCCATCACTTTATTAGTAAACTGTCGCTTTATCTTAATAAACAAGGCGACATAGATAGTCCACATCAACATGGGGATATGTTGATGTTAATAAACTACTACCAGCAAGATCTGCTTGAGCAATTAGTCAATATGCAACAGGCCCTAGAACAACGTGATTTGACTATTATTAGCGAAATAGCCCATAAAATAAAAGGCTCAGCAGGCTCTTTTGGATTTGATATTATTGGTCAGAAATTTGCCGATATTGAACACTGTGCCCTGCAAGATGACGAAATTGCAGTGACTTATGAGTTACCTAAATTACTGGCGTTGACAAAACAATGTATTGACTTGCCGGGTGTAGATATTGCACAAGGTATAATCAAACACAATAATAGTGCTGAGCAATTTTTGAAAGCTATTTATGCCCTGGTTGAACATTCACAAAAGACACTTAAAGACTTGACTGCTGCCTTAGACAACAATGAAATTAGTAGTGCTCTGGTTCATTTATATAAGTTTTTTCCTAGCAGCAATGATTGTGCATTATTTCGGTCTGAGCCAGCATTTAAAACATTAGAAGATATCATTAAACAAGGCAAACATGAGCCACATAGATATTCTCCCCAACTGGATATTATCCGAACACACTTAGCCGAACTAAATGATGCATTGCAACCAAACTTATTGAACGAAATTTAATGTTTAGGTCGCAATGTTGTCTGCTGGTCACCCATGCCTTAGGACATCTCACTTTAATCACATCAGATAGACGAAAGCTTAAGGTGTATCGCCATTAAATTTTTGTCACCTATTACTTGCCCTTTATGACCGTGAATGTGGTTATCAAAACGTGTATTATCCTCTAGCTTATCTTGCGCAATAAACACATCGCCAACGGCAACGTCATGGTAGCTATGATCCCGTAAACTAATCCGTAAAATACCCGAACGAATGATCATGAGAGTGGGATCCCCGGCCACATGCCAATCGCTAAAATAGCCAGACTTACTGACTCAATGTCGAAAGTTTATAGCTGATTGGCGTGGTGAAATAAACAAGCCATCATAATCTTCAATACAAAATTTTTGGTATTGAAAGTAAGAACGTTGTGTTTTTACATTGCATAATATTGGGATAATCAAGTTTGTTATAAGTGGCAATTTAGGTTTTCAAATTGGTAAGGGAATATCATAAGTTTCTAAAATCCAGCTACCCCAATAATCTCCCTTACAAACAATATTATCGTTTTACCGTCTACATTTAATTTTCTTCAGCTAGCAAAGTTGAATAAAACGTCATACTGTAACCCCATCAATATATTGAGTTAGTAAGAGTAGATTTATGTTTTGTCGTCTTGTAAGTAGAGCATTGTTGTTGGTTATATTGAGTGCATTAAGTTTAGTTATTTTTGCCCAAAATAGAATTGATACTCAACTACCTAGTGCACCAAATTTAGCTGCTTACGGGGAATATGCTATAGGTGTAAAAACAATCGACATTACTAATCCTCAGCAAATTGATATCGCTAAAATTAACCCTACACAACCCAAACCCACCGCCCTACCTAGATATGACCGCCCTTTGACACTGGAAGTTTGGTACCCCGCTGCTGCAAACAGTAAAGGAAAAAATACCTTAGATGTTTATTTACGAGATGGTAAGACAAAAGTGGCTATACATGGCCAGGCTGTGCGAGATGCTAAGCCTGTAAAAGTGTTACATAAATTTCCACTGGTTTTAATGTCCCATGGTTATCCAGGCAATCGTTTTTTAATGTCTCACTTAGCTGAGAACATTGCTTCAAAAGGTTATGTAGTAGTGTCTATCGACCATACTGATTCAACCTATCGAACCCAAGCTGCTTTCGGTTCGACTTTGGTTAATCGTCCACTCGATCAACTTTTTACCCTTGATCAAATTGAACTTATGTCGAGAGACAAATTCTCATTTTTATTCGATTTTGTAAACACCCAAAATACTGCTTTGATTGGATATTCTATGGGTGCTTACGGTGCTGTAATTTCTGCTGGTGGAGGTGTAACTCAACAAGCAGTAGATTATTCATGGGGGGCGCCACACAAAACACTGGGTATACACCAACACATTAATGAAGCACACAAGTCACCTGATCCACGCCTTAAAACCGTCATCGCTTTTGCCCCTTGGGGAATGAATTTCGGCGTATGGGACCAAACAACCCTAAAGGGGGTAAAGGTACCGATGTTATTTGTAGCCGGTTCAGTTGATGATGTATCAGGTTACGAAAAAGGCATACGTGCTATCTGGCAAGGTATTACAAAGGTAGATAGAGCGCTGTTAACCTTTAAAAATGCCAACCATAGCGCAGGAGCTCCTATGCCGGCTCCTGAAGAGTCTTATGTGTATGATAAAACTCTTGGCATCAATATTAGTGAACACTACACAGATGCGGTATGGGATAGTGTGCGCATGAACAATATTTCTCAACATTTTGTTACTGTATGGCTACAAAAATATTTAAAAAATAATGCCGATATGGACCGTTACCTCAATCTAGAAGTCAATTCAAACGATGGAATTTGGAGCAAAGACAAAAATGGCCAATCTAAACCCAACCACAGCCATTGGGCAGGCTTTAAAAATCGCACAGCCAAAGGCCTAATGTTTGAAAAATTAGCCAAGGGCGAGTAATAAACGTCTTTAGTGTGCTAACTCAGACTCAATTGCGATAGTCTGGTATGAGCGAAACAATGTCATTAACTTAAGGATTTAACACATACGTTTATAATTCATTGGGTACTTATTTGTCTTGTTTCTACGGTCTTGTCGAAAAAACTTACGATCAGGCCGAATGACACTTAAATTCTTTGATATTTTACTTATCATCAGTTCATATAACTCTCGCTCTGCTAGTTTCATAATGAACCTGACAACATTATCCTTTAGCTGATTTACTGCAAAGGTGAAATTGATTTTATATTCATAGAGCCTATTTTTTTTTAGCTTTCTTTATTTCTTGTTTTGCATCATGTATTGCACAAGCTGCAAGGTTTTTAGTTAATATCT
>JAWUXU010000038.1:0-20575 GCA_034111145.1 Paraglaciecola sp. | reverse complement strand
CGTTTCATGGCGTTACGGGTCAATACTTACAAGAATACTTGAATGAGTTTTGTTATCGGTATAATCGGCGTTTTGTGGAAAAACAAATACCTAACCGATTGTTAAACTTGGCAATTATTCATACTCCTTTAAAATCAACCTAAGCTAAATGGAGAAGCATGATATTTAATAATACCTTCACAAAGGAAGCGCTTTCACTGAAAAAACACAACCAAGACCTATATGACATAGCATTAGCACATGCATTGTGGGAAAGTTTGGCGTATAAAAATGAGGGGTGCTGATATAAATTAGATCATTTTGGATGGGACATTGAATGTTTATATTTACCCGTTGATGACAATAAATATTCAGATTAATGTGGGTGTTATTGCTGCAGAGGTATTGACTAAAATACCAATATTTTGGTATTCATTAACCTCAATTTCTAAAAACAGTATTATTTATTATTTTATTTTTTTTTATTCGTCAGCTCTTCACTCAGAGATTTTATTAGTCCACTAAACTCTGCTGACAATTTAACCAATGCACCTTCAATGCTAAATAAACCTACCAGTACGCCTTTTGCGTTTACAACCGGGGCACTTCTTACGCCATAATAACGCAGGTATTTAAGCGCCTTTCGCACATCATGTATTTCAGTCAAGCAATACAATTCACAGGTCAGAATATCTTCAGCCTTTAATAAAGAGGGTGCAATGTTTGCAGCGAGCACTTCGAGCACCAAATCATGATCGGTAATTAAGCCTAGAGGCATAATTACATCATTGATATTATCAACTACCACGACTGTTCCAACCTCTTTTTCCCGCATGATCCTAGCGACGTCTACCACTGAATCTTGTTTTAAAACATATACAACATTTTTTGAACACATTTCTCCAACATTCATTTTGGTCTGCCATTCATAAAACCTCACATTATAATAGGATTTTTTTGGAGGGCATTATTGATTTGGGTCAAATAAAAGAATGGTTTTAAATGAGTCTAGAACTCAAGTAGGTTTTTTTCTATCTCTACTTTAGGTATAACATTCCTCGCCGTATTAAGTACTTTTCTCCTTCTACCGCCCACAAAATAATGGAAGAAACAGCGATACATATAAACAGTTCAGATAGAGGTAATGGCTGGGTATGTAAAACATGATTAAAAGCGGGAGTATAAATAACCATTAGTTGTAACAAGATTGTGAAGCCAATGGCAACTAACATTGGCTTATTACTGAATAAACCGAGTGAAAAAACAGACTCTTTATCACTGCGCACCACCAATGAGTGAAACAGTTGAGAAAACACCAAAACAGTGAAAACAGATGTTTGCCAATAGCCAACTTCACGTTCGATTGTCCAAGCTAACATTACAATGGATAGGCCCCCTACCGCTAACCCTACCCATAAAATATGCTGCCACATGCCCTGAGCAAATAAACTTTCATTATAGGGCCTGGGAGGACGTTTCATAACATCCCGTTCAGCAGGCTCAGCACTGAATGCTAATCTCGGTAAACCATCAGTCACAAGATTTATCCACAAATGTGAATAGGTAATAGAGGGATTGGAAGGCCAAATAATGGTGCAAGAAAAAGTGTCAAAATTTCCCCTGAATTTGTGCTCATGGTATATTTGATAAATTTTATAACATTCTGCGGCCAGCTTTTACCGAGCGAACTATAGTTGAAAAATCGTCATCTAATAACACCATGTCGGCAGCACCTCGTGCGACGTCAGTCCCTGTTTGTCCCATGGCGATACCAATATTAGCGCTCTGTAACGCCGACGCATCATTTATCCCATCCCCTGTCATGGCAACAAATTGGTTGTTTTCCTGCAATGCTTTAACAATTTTTAATTTTTGAATGGACGAAACTCTAGAAAATAGTTGAATTGAACTGACGTTAGTGACTAATTCTTGGTCAGACATGAGTTCGAGCTCCTTGCCATCTACCATCTTGGGTTTACCTTTAGCGATATGTAAACGTTTGAGGATTGCTAGTGCCGTTCCTCGATGATCCCCAGTAATAATAACGGGTCTGATGTCGGCAGAAATCCAATCGGCCATTGCTTTAGGCACTTCGGTTCTAAGTGGGTCGGTTAGCGCCACTAAACCTAAAAAATCAGACCTTGCTCAATAGTGTCGGCGTTTATGTGTTTGGGCATTGACTCGAAGTGACGCTTGGCCAAGGCTAATACACGATAACCGTCATTTGCTAACTGCTCAGCCTTAGCTAAAATCAGGATTTTGTTCAAGTCTATTTGCTCAGCGCCTTGTTGTGCCTTTAAATAATTAGCGAACACTTTTTCTGTTGGCCCTTTCACATAAGCCACAATACCTGACGAATTACGATGCAGTGTTGTCATGATTTTACGTTGACTGTCAAAGGCAATAGCAGCTTGACGGGGCATATGCTGTATTATTTTGTCCTTGTCAAAACCACTGTTTTTTGCAAATTCAAATAAAGCCATCTCTGTGGGCTCACCAAAAGGTATGCCGTCTTTTTGCATCACATTATTACTTATCGCAAGCGCTTCGCCGAAGGCTTGCCCAAGCTCAGCATAATCTTTGGCTAAATGGCTAGATGGTTGTTGCCCTTCGAACACCCGCTCAACGGTCATTTTATTCTGCGTTAATGTGCCAGTCTTGTCGGTACAGATAAAGGTGACTGAACCCAATGTCTCGACCGCGTGTAGATTGCGCACTAAAGCTTGTTGCATAAGTAATTTACGCGCACCAAGTGCAAGGGAAATAGTGATAACCGCTGGTGACGCTTCAGGGATCGCGGCAACGGCTAAACTGACTGAGGTCAAAAACAATAACAGAAATGGTTGCCCTTGTACGAGTCCTACCACTAACAATATTGCACAGATACATAAAATAGCAGTCGCAAGGTAACGACCAAACTTCACCAATCTTATCTACAGAGGTGTTTTTGTATCTTCTTCTTGCTGTAATAGGTTGGCAATTTGGCCAATTTCTGTGTTCAGACCCGTTGCAAAAACCACTCCTGAGGCGCGTCCGTGAGTAATCAAACTTCCCTTAAAAAAGCGGTTCGTCTGATCACCAGTAAAAAGGTTGTTGTTGTTTAGTTTTGTATGCTGCTTGGTTATTTATTGTGATTCTCCAGTGATGGAAGATTCGTTAACCTGTAATTCTTCTACCATAATCAAACGCATATCCGCAGGCGTGATATTACCTGTCTCTAACAATACAATGTCACCTAGAACCAGTTTTTCTTCTGGCAAGGTGACGGTTTGACCGTCACGCAACACATTTGCAGATGGGGATGCCATTTTTTGTAAAGCCTCAAGGGAGCGTTGAGCGTTGAACTCTTGAATAGTGCCTATAACCGCATTAAGTAACAAAATCATACATATCGCGGCACTATCCATTAATTCGTCCACCAGACCCGATATCAGAGCAGCAATTAACAACACAATAATCATAAAATCAGCAAACTGTTTAAAAAACAACTGCCAGATTGATCGTGTTTTCTTGGAAGGAATGACGTTAGGCCCGTTTTGTTGCAAGCGCTGTTGCGCCTTTTGGGACGTCAGACCATTAGCTGAAGTTTCAAGCTCACTTAATACTGTTTTGACTTCTAGGTTGTAGACATGTTTGTTCAAGCTTCTACCCAACAAAGACAAAAATAAGTGCGGCGGTTAATATGCCTACCAATAATGTTCTTAATCCGCTTCTCCACCAAGACATGCCTGAAACGCGACTAAGAAACACACCAAGCAAGAAGATAATCGTCATAGCGATAAGAACAGAAATGATAAGAGGAGATATTGGCAATGCCACGCCACTTTTGTAAAACCATAATGGCAGCAGGATAAACAGCGAAATAAATAACGGAGCTAGACCGTTAACTAGTGCAATGATAATAGGTACAATGCGCGCTGCATCGGCGTGATAGCTTTCGCTTAAATCGGTTATCATTGCATTTTCAAGCTGTGTTAAAACGTATTTTCGTTCAGCACTTTCGCTTACATACGCACTGCTAATGCCACTCACACATAAGGCGATGGATGCGCCCATACACACGTTTATAATATTATTTATATCAGTTGGTGTGCTGAATAAAAAACCTAAAATGAGACCCAACATGGTTAATGCACCATCAAATCCATTGACGATAAAATAGCGTCGAATAATACCTTGTGAATGTGTCAGGGCCACGAGACCTTTTATGTCCATGCAAGTTGTCAATTAATCTTGCTGATTAACATTTAACTGGCTACAGGCATCGACTTCATCAATGCTGTGTAATGATGCCCCCATCTCGATTATCGCGGCTTGTACCATTTCAAAATCTATACAGGGAGCCTTCAACTCAAGCTGTATAGTTTCAGTATTTTTATCCACTTCAATAACAGCTAAATGAACGACATATTCGTTGCCTAAGTCTGCCAAAGCCATCGCGAATTCAGATGCATTTGGATGATGAGGCTTCAGCACATCTAAGATGATTCTGCGGATAGTTGCCATTTGTTTAAGCCGTATAAAATGAATTAAAATAAAGTGTACGAGCATTAGAATTAACATTTATTGATACAGATCGATTATTTGCCAGTTTAAGGATGGAATGAGTCCTTATCAAACGACTATGATAAGTGGATTATTACCTTAAGTAGTGCATATCCAGATGCAAAAAAAAAAATTATTGTTATCTATTCCCAAGCCCCCTCACCCAATCAAACGTAAAGAAGCATTGCCATGGCAAAAGCCCAAACCTATCAGTGAAGATCCGGCCATTGCGAATAAGCTAGAGGCGATAATGGACAACCGCTCTTATGTGCCCGCTATTGAAGATATTGATTTTTTAAAAGGGCATAATGCCAGAGGTATTAGGTTGCAGTTAGATTACCTGAAACCACAAGTGTTATTACATAAACACGGTATTGAACACACTATTGTTGTGTTTGGCAGCACACGCATTGTCGAACCACAAGGGGCACAAAATAGAATAGAATCATTAAAAATACAGCTTGAACAAAAGCCACAAAACAAAAGCTTAATTAAAAAATTAGCGGTTGCCAAACGTATTCAAAACAATAGTCAGTATTACCAGGTAGCACGAGATTTTGCAGGCCTTGTGGGTAGGTCTGGGAACGGCCCTAATGATTCTCAGTTAGTGATTATAACAGGAGGAGGCCCGGGCATTATGGAAGCAGCCAATCGAGGTGCTGCAGAAGCGCAAGCTGAAACAGTCGGTCTCAATATCACTCTGCCAAATGAGCAATTTCCTAATCCTTATGTTACACCAGAGCTTTGTTTTCAATTCCATTATTTTGCCATACGAAAATTACATTTTGTGCTTAGAGCCCGTGCACTGGTCGCTTTTCCTGGTGGTTATGGCACCTTAGATGAGTTGTTTGAGACATTAACGTTAATTCAAACGCGCAAAATTACGCCTATGCCAGTTATTTTAGTGGGCCAGTCGTTTTGGAGAAAAGCGGTAGATATTGACTTTCTTGTTGATGAAGGTGTGATCGATGAAGAAGATCAAGATTTGTTTTGGTATGCAGAAACAGCCGATGATATATGGTTAAGTATTAACAAATGGTATGCAGATAAAGGAGAAAGCTTGTAACCTTAAACTGGCATACCAATTGAACATAGCTATTGATATTAGATGTTAGATGTTATTCTCAATACTGGTGCATCTTAAGTATTTCGTCCATTTTACAAGTGATCACACTGACATAGGTCTAACTCATTCTGGCTAATTGTTCTGCCGCTGAGGTAGCATGTAGCCAAGATGCACAATGTAAATAAATTGGTCGTTCTGGATCTTTTTCTATTTCCAATATTTTCATTTCTAATACCCCCTAGGGATATTAATAGCGCCAATAGCAGGCGCTGCAATATGTTCAGCTGACTCCCGCACATCTATCAGTAAACCTTTGTTTTGACTAATCTCTTGTGCTGCTTTTTTGGCTGTCAAAAGTTGCACGTTTTGTTTTGCTTTCTGTAGCAGTTGGGGGAGTGTTTTTAACATAATAACTCCTGAATGTTTACATCTTATTTAATGAGTGTTCAAAGCCAAAATGTCGCCTGAATTGAGACCTGTAACAATTTCAACCTGATCAATCTGTGACTTTCCTAATCGCACAAAACGCCGGCTTAAATTACCCTCTTTTAACAGCCATACCATATCAAGTTGGTCGAAACTTTTTACATAATCAACGGGGACTGATAATACCTTTTTAGTACCATCTTCTATTACCATTCTGGCAAACATACCTGGCCTGAGAACAGGGTCGAATTCTATTCCTGCTTTGACTAAAAATGAGGGTGCATTGAGGTCTGCAGCTGGCACAATTTCTACGATAGTCCCATCAATTTCTTTACCCACAGAGTCGAATTTCACTGTCATCTTACGACCAATGTGGTGCTGAGTCGCCAGTGATTCACGCACATCGGCCTCAATTTGTAGGGTGAGAGAACCATATAATGACAAAAGCAATTGTCCTGGTGATGCCATATTGCCAGGCTCAGCAGACCTCTGAACCACTACACCACTACACCAGAAAATGGTGAGGTTATTTTGCTATATTCAAGGGCTGTTTGTACAGCTTGTTTACGCTGTTTTGCTGCCACAAGTTCTGACCCATAACGGCGAAAATAAGTGACGGTATTATCAAGATCACATTGTGAGACTAACCCTTTTTCTTTTAGTCTTTGAGCCCGTTCAAAGCTGGCTTTTGCTTCAATTAACAAAGCTTGTGAAGTGTCTACCATAGCCATGGCTTGAGCTAACTTTGCCTTGAGTCCTTCACTTTCAAGGGTAACAAGTAACTGGCCTTTCACTATGTTTTTCCCTGCTCTTACACGAACATTCTCAATCCGGGCAAAATTTAGCTTGATAACAAGGTCGCTTCTCGTGCTTTGATGCTGGCTGGTATCGATTCTAATATTCGCTTGGTGATATATTTAACTGTGTAACTATTTAACACCTTAGCAGCTGGACGTGTTAGCAATTCAGGGACGACTTGACTGGTAAATACGCCTGTGATTCAAGCCACAACCACCAATAATCCTGCAACAGTGAATAATGGGATAGCCCGCTTTTTAATGCTCATAACGTTTGTTCCTCTAACGGCGCTTGCGAGTTATCTTCGAACACTAGGAAATACACCATAGGGACGACAAATAGTGTAAATAGTGTTGAAGCAATGATGGCTAAAGCCAGTCCACTAAAAACGGGATTTAGTGTAATCACCAAATTACCTAACATAGTGGTACCTGCAGTGAGTAAAACAGGTCTCATGCGCACTGCTCCTGCGGCTAAAAGTGACTGTTTAATATTCATGCCCTTGGCTCTGGCCAAGGTGATAAATTCAACTAAAATCAGCGAATTCCTAACCACTATGCCGGCAAGCGCTATCATGCCTATCATTGCAGTGGCGTTAAATAATATAGGATCAGATTTAAGAGCCAAAAACCTGGCATGATGCCAATGATAGTGAGTGGGATGGCCGACATAATGATTAACGCCAAGGCCGAACTCGAGGATTGTAATTTAAGTAAAAATAAAATGGCAACTAATGCAAACGCAAAGCCAATGCCCATATCTCTGAACACGTCTAAGGTAATCTTCCATTCTCCTTCACCCAAAAATGAGTAAGATGTACGGTACAGGTAGAACAAAACGTTATTTTTCATAAAATGAAAATACAGGATGCCCCATATTTACCTTTATTTATATTATTAAGGGAGTGAAAGTCGGCTATTTTACGTCTATTAATCAACTGTTTCTGCGTAATTCAGAATTCAAGACAAGCGCCTCCCGCTGTTGTGCAAACCCGTTTTGCTTATTAAATTAACCTACTATTTGTAGCAGCTTACTTTTTTATAAAAAATAGTTCGAATTTACCGTGACTTACGAACTAAGTTTGGATAAGGCCTCAAGCTTATATCAAAGAGTGCACTCAGCTGTACAAATTGTTGCTATCACGTTTTGTTACAAGAAACGCATGATATTTACACCTTAAATCTTGATCTTCATCAATAATTTGGGAGTTCCCCTATCCACATCATTTTACTTATGTTCTATCTTGAATTCATTCAGACAGAAATAACAAGGCATAATTATGAATAAGTTAACCTGGTTGCCAACTATTGCAATAGTCACCCTAATCAGCGCCTGCTCTTATGGGCCAGATTCGCCCAAAGGGTTTAGCCTTCCTCAGGGAGATGTTGCTCTAGGAGAAAAGGTCTTTATCAAATATCAATGTTTGTCATGTCACTCGTTAACTGGCTACGAGGCTGAAGCAGTAGTATTGGAATCCCTTATCAGAGAGTTTGACGAGCCAGTTAAATTAGGTGGAACCACCTCCATGGTCAAAACTTATGGTCAATTAGTGACTTCCGTTATTAACCCATCTCACAAACTGGCCCCTAGGTCTCGATTTTCTGAAGAAACCGTAGTGCATGAAGATGGGACCTCTAAAATGCGGGTCTTTAATGATGTGATGACAGTACAAGAACTGATCGATTTAGTGGCGTTTTTACAACCTAAATACGAAGTAAAACCCATCACTTATACTCATTACGGTCAATACCGCATGTTGTAAAAACAACCATCTATTTAAGCGCACACGTATTCAGTGATAAGTAAATACGTGTGCTTCGGTTTCAAAACTGTGGATCTACATCAACATACAACAAAAATGGTTATGGCAATCTATTCACATCTCAATTCTCTGGTTAAACATTTTTCCCTAAAATGGAAACGATAAACCATGCTCTTCATCCATCAACGTCATGACAATATGTGTTACCCAAGTCCATCTAACTGATGATCTAAATGTACATGTAAATGATCAATTAACTGATAAAATTAGCCTTTTACCTGGCTCCTGACACTCATATAGTAAAGGATAAAAAGCGTGAAATTTAAAGACTATTATAAAGTATTGGATGTGCATGATGACGCGGAGTTACAAACAATTAAAAAAGCTTATCGTAAACTTGCCTTAAAATTTCATCCTGACATGAACGCAGATGCCAATGCTGAAGAAAAGTTTAAAGAGGTCGCTGAGGCCTACGAAGTCCTCAAAGATCCTAACCGCAGAGCCGAATACGACGAAATCAAGCAATATGGTGGGGCACAGGAGCAAGATTTCACACCACCTCCAGGCTGGAAAAGCAGCCAACAACCCGCTGGATTTACCGACCAGAATCAAGATTTTTCAGCGTTTTTCAACTCCATTTTTGCTGCTAGGAAAAGTGAATTTCAGAGAGATGATTTTAGGCAACAACAAGGTTTTAAGGGCAAAGATACTGAATTAGAGGTACCTGTTTTTCTCGAAGACACCTTATCGGAGACATTAAAAACCCTTGAGTTTTTAGTTCCTGTGATTGAAAACGGTCATTTGAAACAAGTTAAAAAAACCATAAAAGTCAAAATCCCCGCTAGTGTTACAGAGGGCGACAGGATCCGTCTTAAGGGCCAGGGTGCTGCAGGCCAAGGCAGTGGACAATCTGGTGACTTATATTTACATATTCGTCTTGTACCCCATCCGTTTTTTAATGTGCATGGCCATAACCTTATGTTAACCGTGCCACTTTCGCCGTGGGAGATGGCTTTAGGGACAAAAGTGGTAGTTCCCACCTTAAATAGCAAAATAACGTTGACCATTGCCCCAAACAGTCAAACAGGTCAAAAAATGCGGATCAAGGGCAAAGGCTTAAAAAGTAAGAGCGGTGTGGGTGATATGTTTGCAGTCTTAAAGGTAGTGATGCCCACTAGTACAAATCCAAAAACAGATCAAATATGGCAAGAATTGGCAGATACGGTTTCCTTCGAACCTCGCTCAGAGTGGAGTAAAACATTGTGATAGAAGCAAAACTAAATATTTCAATCAGTGAATTGTGTCAGTCTGGAAATGTCAGCAAGCAGTTAATTTATGAAATGGTTGAATTTGGTATAGCCACCCCGATTGAATGGAGATCTGAGGAACACTGGATATTTGATAATGTTAGTGCTCATTGGCTTAAAAAAGCCATACGTTTAAACAGAGAATTGGAAATTGATTGGGTTGCGGTCACTATGATCATCGAACTATTAAAACAAAAAGAATCATTACAATTAGAAAATCAACAATTGCAATGTCAGCTACAAAATTTTTTGTAATGTGCCAGAAAAATCTATCAGTCGCCTTGCCTGAATTGCTTTAAACTCCCGCTGAATCCATCATTTTGAAGTGGTACGGGTATAGAACTTAACAATTCCAGTGATCATTAAGAGCAATTTGATCTAGGTCAATCCCCTTGCCCGCCATACCTCTAATATAAGGCTATAAAACTAAAGAGACTGAGTTATGAATACGCCAAAAAGAATATTAGTAGTGATAAGTGGCAAACATACTGAACACCCAGCTTTAGAACGTGCATTAAAATTCACCGAATACGATAACGTACATATTCATCTGTTTAACTCCATTTATGAGCCCGTAATGGAGCTGACTGACGTGTTGTCCAATGAACATCGTAAGGAAATGAAAAGTCAGTATATGGCTGACCGATATTTGTATATGGATACCATTGCTGACACTTTGGATAAAAAAGGCATTAGCTGTAGTGTTTATGTCTCTTGGCACAAAGAATTACATGAAGCCATTGAGGAGGTGGTGGATGAATTAAAACCAGATTTAGTGATTAAACGGATTTCTGCCAAGACCAGTAATCTTAACCCATTTACCATGCCGGTAGATCGACATTTACTGCGTTATTGCAATGCACCGCTGTTGTTAGTCAATAATTCAGAATGGGTGAAAAATCCAGTTCTGGCGGCTGTCGATCCCACTGCTAGCGACGTAAATCACATAGCTCTGAACCACACTATACTAGAATATGGAAAAATGTTGACTCATTCCATTGAAACAAAATTACATTGTGTCAATACGTACGAAACCCCCAGTATAGGACCGGCAATGAGTATGGGCGGAGTTAACGTTGATTATCAGAGCATAAGCGTCGACATCTGCAATGCTAATAAAAGCAAAATGCAACGTTTACTCAGCGAACATAAACTCACCAACAATCCATGGCAAGTGCTTGAGGGTGATGCCGATATTGCCATACCCAAAATGGCAAAGGAGATTGATGCACAGCTGGTTATATTAGGTACGGTAGGCAGAACCGGTTTATCTGCTGCCTTCATTGGCAATACTGCAGAACGTGTTTTGGCTAATCTGAGCTGCGAGATTTTAGCCTTACAACCGGATATGGCGTTCATTAAGGAGTAAGTGAACAATGCAAGCGATTAAAAAAATATTGGTGGATATCGATCCTGACAAGCAGCAGCAACCGGCTTTAACAAAAGCCCTGGAATTTGCTAACAAACAACCTATCAACATAAAACTATATAGCTGCTTATATTACCCCTCTGTAGTTGCCAATAACTTTCTTAGTCCACATCAACTGGAAAAAACTACAGAAGCGATCCTTAAAATGAACCAGGCTCGACTAGACAAGTTGGTTAAAAAACACCAACACAGCAATGTTAGTTTCGAGACTGAAGTAGCGTGGCACTCGCCAATCTATCAAGGTGTGTTAAAAGCTGTTGATACCTTTAAACCGGACTTATTGATCAAAGCCACTCACCAACACAAAGCGCTTGCTCGGCGACTCTTCACGCCCACAGACTGGTATCTTCTAAAGGCTTGCCCAGTGCCTATTATGTTGGTAAAAAAACGTGAATGGACAAAAAAAACAACCATAATCGCTGCATTAGATCCTGAACATAACCTAAGCCAAAAAAGTGAGTTGGATAAGCATATATTGAAAACAGCTTTTGGTGTTTCACAACAGCTTGATTCACCTCTACATGCATTACACTGTTTTGATCCTAGTTATTGGGAAATTTTATTTGAAGCGGTTTCAAAAGGTGGGATATGGGGGGATGTGTTCCCAACAGAACAAAATCAATCCCAAAACGAATCTATGGTATTGGAAAAACTACGTTATCAACACAACCTTAAATTTGCACAAAAATGTGGTGAATATGTACCTAACAGCGAGTATCAACATATTGTGTCTGGAGCAATAGATGATGTATTGCCCGACACATTAAATCGCTTACATGCTGGGATCCTAGTTTTAGGTACCACCTATCGCACCGGTCTATTAGGCAGTACCGCACAAAGATTAATTGAAACCGTTGATTGTGATTTGTTAGCTGTCAAACCTAAAGGATTCGAAGCGCCATTTCATTGGCAAACAACACTATAACTAATGACTGACATTTTTGATAAAAGTTGATTTAAGGTCAGCTTATAATGCGCAACGCAATATAAGGTGCAAGATTGAAGAAGAAGATAAACAATTTAAACAACCCCATGCCGTAATAGTTGACTAAATCAAACTGTTGTTGCGTTAATTCAAACCATTTACCGTGCATAATATGCAACCAATTGTGGCCTAAGCTAAATATACAAAACCATATTAGTAACATAGAATAATTCAAAATAGCGCACCAAGCTAAAAAATTAGCTAACTCTTCGTGAACCATATTAATCTCCTTTAAACGAAAACATCACCCTGCCAGCTACAACGAACGTCACTATGAATTAGTTTCATTCTTACGAAGAATAAGGATTTATTATCATGACTAAAACACCACACAGCAACTTGATCTTAATCAATAAATCATGGTGTTTGTGCTTATAGCCAAACAACCTAATGACGTTATATCAATTTTTTTAGGCCCCTCTGTATTAGAGATAAAACTTATGGACGGAAAGGTTCTATATGAACAACTACATCTTGAATATTAAATTTCTCTGCCAGTATTTCTTCTATATTATTGGCAACTTCATGTGAATCTTGAGTAGACAAATTAGGGTCAACAGTGACAGTGACATCAGCCACTTGGTTTTTACCCCCATTTCTAGAACGTAATTGACGCACCGTTTTCACCGCAGAGATATTATTTACTGCAGCGATAAGCTGGTCCTGATCCTGACTACTTTGATCAACCAGAACCGGGATCGCTCGTTGGAAAAGCCTAAATGCCAAATTGAAAATAAGTCCAGATACAATTAAGGCAAACACCGTGTCTATCCAGTAATAACCTTGAGCCGCCCATTGCCAACCAATAATGACAGCCACTGTTGTCAGCACATCACTTAAAGTATGACTGGCGTCTGCATGCAATATTAAGGAGTCCAAACGTTTCGCCCAATATCTCTCCCATAAGGTCAAACATATGTTTATTATAAGGGTGCCGGTTAAAATGGCTAAACCAAGCATGCTTTGTTCAACGGGCTGTCCTAAGCGTTTAATGGCATTTACTATGACCTCAAAAGCCACTATGGTTAATATCGATGCCAAGGTAAAGACTGCAAGCTGTTCGAATTTTTGATGACCATAAGGGTGGGATTTATCTGGCGGAATTTCTGCGATCTTAACTGCGATATAACCAAAAACATTATTAACCAAGTCAGTCAAAGAGTGCACCGCATCAGCGATAATCGCCGATGAACCGGTTAACAGTCCAATAGTCAATTTGCTAGTGCTTATAACAGCATTGACCAGTCCTTCTATTATAAGTACTTTTCTGACATACATTCATTTCAGCCTAATATGAATATTTTCCCCACAATGATGACAAGTTACAAGGCCACCGATATTGATATCAATCAATTGTTACTGCTAGAAATAACAAGACACTTAACCTTTGCCGACTGTATCTTAGGCGCTATTAATCAGATTTTTGGTATAGCCTGTTAAAAGAAGACATTGAAAAACTAATATAGTCACCCCCTGATATGAGTGTCATAGCCTGATTAGGGCAAGTGGTTAGAATATAAATCCCTAAACGGGAAAGAATGAGAGTTTAACGTTTGAAAACAGCATTTTTTAATACAAAACCGGATGATATGAAATTTTTTTAGCAAGAAAATAAAGAGTTCGCTCATGACATTCATTATTTTTCTCCACACCTAACCCTCGAATCCACCGCACTTATAAGTGATGATAAGTGATGATAAGTGATGATAAGTGATGAAAAAGTGGTCTGTGCGTTTATTAATGATTGTCTGGATGCTGATGTTCTTTCGCCACTCAAACGAAAAGGTATAAACCTCATTGACTTACGTTCAGCTGGTTTCAATCATGTGGATTTAAGCGCAACCAAACAACTATCTATGCCAGTGGTTCGTGTGCCAGCCTAATCCCCCTTCGCCATTGCCGAACATGCCGTTGCCTTACTATTATGTTTAAACAGAGGTATTCACCGGGCGCATAATCGTATTCGTGAAGGAGACTTCTCCTTGCGAAACTTAATGGGCTTTGATCTGCACGGAAAAACAGTTCAAGTAATAGGCACTGGAAAGATTGGGCAACACATCATCAACCAGCAAGGCTGCGCTTTCTGCCATTCGCAGCGTTTTTTTGCCATTCGCCGCGCACTGCCGCTCGGTCTGGCAGACCACGACTAAAAACATCGGCGTGATGACGTGCAGGATGCACAAATGCCGCGGGCACATGGATGCGCAGGAGCGGCCAACTGAACGCAACCAGGTGTTCATGGTGACAATATTCACAACGTATTCGCAAAAAATTATATTCCAAACGGCCGCACTTGAGGTACTATTCAAATTCCGACTGCACATACTTGGGCAAATATTTATCTTGTTGCCCCATGTGTGTCAGAAACTGCGGGTAATATTTTTCAATAATTTGATAAAGCAGGGTTTGCTCTGGTTTATGACGTTCATACACTATGTGGGTCAGAAGAAAGTTAAATCATCCTGATTGATTCAAACTGCTGTTCATGGGGAGAAAATAAAAAGCACGCTGCGCGCCATCGTCCTGATGGTTTTTGATTCGAATCCTTTCGAGCCAGATACTCTTTTTTCAACAGCAAAAAATAGAGTATCCAGAAAAATGCCCCACGCTACTAAAGTTTTTAACCGCACAAAAAGGCTTATTTTAGGGTCGCTACAAATGTTCCCTCCAACTTCCGCTCAAATGACTTCCCTGTCATTTGCCCCTAAAATAAATCTTTTTGTGCTGAAACTTTAAATGCGGAAAGGCAGTGGCCGAGCCACCATAGCAGTTATCTGCGAAGCCGGTTGTCTGGCACTCTTAGGCAGCGTGTCCTTGTAATTGGCGGTCTTGCGTCGAGCTATGGACGTTAATAGAGTACTTTCCATGACTTTACATGCGCAACATACATTCCATGCTCACGGCAACAATCGGCTAACTCATGCTCTGACATGACAGCAGTTGCAACGACCGCTGCAAATTTCTGCTCGGCTGAAAAACTATTATTCTCGGACTTGTCATTTTCAAATTTATGGCCATTACCAACCAATTCCTGTCTCCATTTTTGTACAGTAGCTACACCAACATCCAGCTCATTGGCTATTTGCCTAAGTGAATATAAATAAGGTGCCAGCAATCAAGTTTGACCTTGTTGTTTGGTTTCTAAGTCTACACAAGGTACTGGCATATGTTGTCTCCATTAATAAAAATTTAAGGCGACAACTATCCTGACATAGCGGGTTATTGACCGATCGGTTTCATGTTATTACGCACTTTAAGATATATGTTCTAGAATCAATGTACTAAAAGTACGATTAATTCAACAATTTTTGCCTATAGTTTTCATTGAAAGTAGTTTATCAAACAAGGAATTTCGAATGAATATCAATAAAAGTCTTATCGCTATTGCGATTACATCTGTGCTTAGTGCATGTGGTGGCTCTAGTAGTTCTATCCCCGTTGTTGAACCGCCACCACCGGTAGAAAAAGTTATTAATGGCACCGCTTCAAAAGGTTTGATTTTAGGAGGAGAGGTTAACGCCTATTTAATCAATAATAATGGTACTAAAATTGAACCCTCAATAGGTACCGCCACAACTAACACCACAGATGGTACTTATGAGCTAACACTTGATGCTAGTTATAACGCCGAGCCACTAATTATTGAGATTACCGCTATCGATGGCTCACAAATGAAGTGTGATTTGTCGGTATGTCTTGCTGATAACGATGCTGGCGTAGCTATTACCTTTGGTGAACTTTATACCTTACCAACTGATTTTGAATTATCAGCCGTTTCTTCAGGCTCTGACTCTGATACCATTTCTATTAATATCACCCCACTAACGAATATTGCTGCAGCGTTAACATTAGATAAAGTAGCAAGGGGGGCAGCTCCTGCAGCGGCTGCCGAAGCAAGTAACTACCAGATTGCCAATCTTTTAGTATTAGATGGCGATGTGACCACATTACCAATAGTCGATTTAACCGATGCTGCTGCCATTAATGCCGCCAGTGCCGACGCACTTGACGCTAACTTAAAATCAGCCGCCGTCGTTGAAGCAGCACTTAGTGATAGCAATGCAGGTACCAGTTTAGAAGACGCTTTAGATAGTTTTGTATCGCAATATGTTGCCTCAAATGGTGTCGCTGAAACAGAAGGAGCTGGTGTTGATACTTCAAGTGTTTCTTTAGAAGAAATTGCTGCAGCATCACAAGTGCTAACAAACACTATGGTTACTGAGCTTGAAGGTGTTAATGCTGAAGATGAAAATATATCCACCGTTCGAACGGCGTTGGTAGCGGAAGAAGCATTGGCTGCTACAGGCTCTATCGATGCAACTCAAGGTGATGTTCCTGATGATCTTGGCTCGGAAGGTTTAATTGCCACCAAAGCATTTGTATCACAAGTTAGCACCTTTAGTTTAGCAACCCAGTTAGACAGTGATAATGCTTTCGAACAAGAAATTTCTTTAGCCTCCGATTTAGCCTCGAGCGATTTGGACGTCAATTCAGAAGCCTTATCCTTAGCTGCTGCTGCTATTGCAGAGGCTGTCATTGCTAATACTGAAGAAGCCATAACCATTTATCAATCGATCGATGGTATTACTGTCGCCATTAGTGTTAGTGGCACTACAGTAACTTACACGGTAGATCAAACCCTAGATGTTCAAAATAGTGCAGGTGTAGCAACCACAACTACCATTAACCTAGAGGCCGTTAATGCCGTATTAAGCAATACTATCGTAGATACCGAAACTGAAACTCAAACTGAAACTGGCAACAGTTATATATGGAGTTCAGCAGGAGAGGCGAGTCTTGATTTAGCATTATCTGGCAGCGTGTCGACCTCCCAAGTTAGTATTACTATTAATGACGGTTCTCAATTTGTAGCGTCACTCAGCGTAGATGAAGAAGGATCAGGCCAATTTACGTTCACTCAAGGAGAAAGCTCTTTCTCTAATTCTGAAAACGAAACTGAATCTGGTTTGATTAGCGTAACTGGCGTAGATATTGGTCTATCAGTTACCATTGCACAAGTTGCGAGTACAGAGGTAACTGATCCGATTGAGTTTACCGGTGCTTTTAACGTCGCTGCCTCGCTATTGTCTGTTGACTTTGATGAAGCTCAACAGTGGCAGAATAGCGAGTCATCTACCGGTGATTCAGAGAGTTCTACAGATACCGGAACTGAAATAATCAGTATTGATGGTCTAACCGCCTCGTTATCAGGTATGTTCAGTAATAGCAGTAATAGCTTAGAAGCGACAGTAGCCTTTGCCGCTTCGGGTATTGAAGAAACTTGTATATGGGATAACGAGTGGTCAGTTACAAATACGTTCATTGGTGGTGTAGGCAGTAATTCTGCTACTCATACCGAGAACGATGATTGCAGCTTAACCGGTGAAACAGCAGAAACGTTTGCCTCGGCCTCTATTAATGTGCGTTTTGCACTAGATGTTGAAGGTATTGAGGACGATGTAGCTCTTGTAGCTGCTATTGAACGCACAGGTTTAGAAAGTGGTGTAGCAAGTATCGACTTAACCTACGGCGGTAATCAGTTAGATTTTGATTTTAATACCGACAATATAGTAGAAACACCTGAAGGAGATACTACAACCATCACAGCAACATTAACCAATCATAATGAGGTTATGCTGACGGTTACTAATATTGAAACGGATAATGATGATAACAATGATAGTTCGTCAGTAACTACCGGGGTTATTTCTCACGAAGGTGAAGAGTTTGCAACCGTTAGCGATACAGGTATTGTAACCTTTAGTGATGGTACTTTTGTTACTTTGTAAATAGCTTATTTGGCCAAGCTTCAAGGGAGGTGTAAAACCTCCCTTTTTTATGCATTGTATTTGAATAACAGCTCAGCCAATGAAATCTTAATATGTCATCTATCGTCACCCACTGGTGTATGTTACCAATGATATTAATGGAATATTTCTAATGTCAGCCAAGTACCCGTTATATTTTGTTCAATTATTTATCTTTTTCGTAACAGGCTTATCAATAACTCAAGTACATTCTCATGAGCCAATTAGTATTTTGCCCGATGAGCAACATCAAACATATAGTGAACTTGATTCAAACAGTTACAGTGAAGCTATGCCAATAAAACAATTAGTTAATGATTTAAAAGGCCCAAAAATAACGGACGGTGATTTTGCTTATACCCATAACCAATTTGAAATAGGTCACCGCTGGGGAGCTTTTGAATTAGCCCTTTTTTGGCGTTATGATTATTTTATGACCTTTTCACCGGATACTGCATGGTTGTTTTATTTAGATAATAACCCCGACTCAAATAATAAAGTTACTGATAATCAAGCCAATCTTGAATTGAAAGATTATAACGTGCGTTTAAACGCGAACCATATTGAGTCGAAAGGAGCGGCAATTGGCTATAGTTTTTATTTATTACCTGAACTAGCAGTAAAGGCGCGACTTAATTATTTTAATTCAGGGTCTATGACAAATGGCTCTTTAACGGGCAATATAACCACCTCATCAGATGATTATACAGGGACCCTTTATTTAGATTATGCCTATAAACGCGATAGCTTATTAAACCGTAAGGAGGAGTCTATACTCGGACAAGGTCTAGGCGTAGACATTGATGTTTTTTGGCACTTAACCGATAAAATATCTTTATATGTTCAAGGTCGTGATGTGTTTAGCTATATTAGATGGGGCGAGGTAACGTACACTAAAGCCACCGCAATGACTGATCGGGTGAGTTACGATGAAAATGGATTAATTCATGTTATCCCTAACATTTCTGGTTTTAATGGTTACCGTGAGCAAATTCAAAGACTGCCAAATCGTTATTCACTTGATCTCAACTATCAACTTAAAAACTGGCAACTAGCACTGCAATGGTACCGATACGACAATATAAATTTTCCTCGCCTTAAGTTAGGCACTAGAGAAAAAGCAATAAACTGGCATGTAGGATATGACTTAAAGACGAGTGCTGTAGAATTAGGACTTGAGCACAGCAATATTAGCTTTAAGGTTCAATCGGAACGTTTGGACTGGAGCAAAGCACATGATTTTTCATTAAGCCTGAGCGTTAACCATTTAATAGAATAATAATCCCCCCTTTTATTACATTTGACAAAATATCAGTTAAATATCACCTAGATAAAATCATGTTATTTATGTTATGTAGTTCAGTCAATTAGCCTTTCTTAGCGCTATGATACAAAGAAAGCTGGGGTCGGACCAACGCAAGTCACTGTTATCAATGGAGCTCTTGCTAATAAATAAGTAACATTAACGCTTAAATAGCCCTTTTTAGCCTATAAATCGATACTTTAAGCGAAGCTTGGTGCTTTAAAATAATTACGTCAACCGTCCATTCAAACTTACTGCAAAAAAATGCAATTCTGCAATTCGTTATAGAAATACCGATATAATTACAGCCCCGGAGTTAAGAGCCAAACAGGTCAAAGCACTAAAGGCCTACTATCGCGACAGCATTAAACAATTTGCTGCATGGGTCGCTGATGGCTATCGTAATCGCCCCCCTGCTAGCTTGCCATACCCCGATATATGCAGATGAGATGCATGAAGTGCGAAGCTAAAACGCGCTCAGGCCATCCCTGCAAGAATGACGGCACCAATTGTGGAAATGGTCGCTGTAAGTATCATGGCGGTGCTAATACTGGCGCAGTGGCGCCAGAGGGGAAGAAACGAGTATCAATGAACTCAAGACGACAAACCCCGTGTGAATCAGTTAAAAGTTAACATTGAGATTGAATTTAATGCGCTACAAAATAGTGCTTAACTACTCGGTATTACTAGAGGTTGAGATCAAAGCCCATGTGGACACTAACATTACCCTAACAGTTACCCAAACTGCCTAGATTATCTGCGCTAATGGTTATTTCAACTAAACCTGACTGGCTCCTGTGACGCGCTATCGGAAGCGCTCTATCGGGACACTCACGATAACTTAGCGCTAATTGTCAGCTGAAATTAACAGGACATCTATGATAGGAAATTAACAGCAGGAAATTAACAGGACATCCAGTGCGCCGAGATAAATCGGCAGATGATTGGAGGTGCAAGTCCTCTATCTGGTAAGACTTAGCAGGTCGCCAGAGCCCCGAGTCTTGGGCGGTTGTCAGTAATGGCAATGGTTAAGCGTTGTCAGGGGAAGATACAGGCTCAGTATCGAGCTCCGAAAACCCCACTTGTTCCGCTGACCTTGTTGGGTGATGGGGAAGGCAATATTTGGCTAACGCGTTACAGCGAGTGTTAGTCGAGGGAACCGGAGTCA
>JAWUXU010000037.1:0-8859 GCA_034111145.1 Paraglaciecola sp. | reverse complement strand
ACATGATGTTACCTAACAAAAGGTGAACGTTCGTTCGTTACACCAAATAACTCAATTGGCCTATTCAATGGTTGCCCCCCATCACGCGCAATCGGTATCCAGGGTATATTACCTCTGCCCATGGCTGGTTTAACCGAAAATAAGTCAAAGGGAATGGATAAGTAAAAACCTTTGGTAAAGCTACCTTCTCCATAGTCTTCGGCGCTGACATTGGTGAAAGCGGCAAAAGCGCCTATAACAATTCCACTGTCAAAACGTTTTGCGATATCAAAAGTAACCCCCTTGTCTTTGGCTAAATATTGCCCTGCTTTTATGGTTAAAAGTGTGTCTTTTAAAAATGTGGGTTGCCAGTAAATATTGGCGTGACCGGTGAGTACTTCATAGTCAAAGAATTTCACTTCATTATCAAAAGAACGCTGTTTCACATAGTTAATGTCAAAACCGAAGGCTAAGTTGCTATCCACTGGACGATAGAGCAATTCTCCACCCACCCCACCAAACATGGTTTCTAAGTAGCCGCCATATACCTGTGCGTAAAGATTAGGTGCAATGCGGTCGTTCCAATGCAGTATCAAATTTTGCATGGTCACTACTCTGTTAGATACATATTCCCTAACATTCGTTCGGACTCTCGGTAACGTGCTTGGGGCACTATCGGTGGTGAAATTAAATTGGTCAAAATTCTCAAGTAGATTGATTTGAATTGTACCCATAGCGCTGGTTTTACCATCGAAACTGTAACCACCATTGACCAACACACCCATTTGATACAGATAGAACGCTTCTGGATTACCAAAAGTTTGGACCCAGAACGTTTCCAGACCTGTGAAAAAACCGGTTGTATTGGTAGGATCATATTGGTCAATGGTGGTTTCGCTTAAATCCTTGCGCTGATAGCTCGATGCCAGATTGGGTTCTAGTGTCTGATATCTGGTCTGTTTTTTAAATTTGTCGGCATCAATCACCGTCTCAACCAGCGGAATAGAACCGATAGTATTGACAATGCGGTAGGTTTTAACCGTATCGGGTAACTCATACGCCATAATTCGTCCTACACGCTCAATGGCTTCTTCTTCATTTCGGTAGCTAAGTTGTTGGCCGTATAGGGTGACATCGGTTTCACTTAAATGGGATGTGCTTACTGCAAAACCAGCTTGATAATATAAATCTTGAGTAAACCTAGTGCGATCTATTTCTGCCATTGAAAAGTTATTTTGTTTTTCGGGCAATAACTCACGGGGGGGCTTATCAATGGTTATTTGGCTAATGGTATGCAAATTAAAATTGTAATTGATGCCAAGGCCGAGTGTGTTACCGCGTTGGTAATTGAGGCTAAAATCAAAGTTTTTCCAGGTGTAATTTGCGCCTATGTTCCAGCGGCTGTCTTGTTGTAATGTGCCAGCGCGATCGTTAACGTAGTTATTGCCTTCGTATTCCAATTTTATACGTAAGGGAGCCCATGGCGTTTGATATTCCATGCCACCAAATATTGAGGCTGGGCCTTTAAAAAATCGTTGGTAATCTATTTTGCCACCTAGGCCTGTAAATCCCCCAGGTCTGTCGCAAAAGTCGTCGCTTAGCTCACAAAATGGGTTGGAGGCATTGTCTGCTGTACCTAAATAGCCCCAGCCCATATTGATATGAAAGTCAAAGTTACCCATTTTTTTACTTAGGCCAATAAACTCACTTTCAAAAAAGCCTGTGCCACCAAAATCCCTAAAACCCACCGACACCTCAGGTAGGTAGTAACTTTCTGGTAATAAACGAAATTTGGCATCGATGCCTTTGTCTTTTAACGTTTGGTCACCACTAAACCCTGGAAAGGGGCTAAACAAACGTGTGCGCACATCTGTGTAACGCACAGTTGATTGAAACCACGGGAATAGCTGTAAGGTAGCCGACCAGAATCGGTACTGGTCGTTGTCGGTATAACTGACTCGTAAATCACCTTCTGCCAACATGCGCGATGTGGGGGTTTGAATAAGTCCTGTACCACCGTGTACCATTAATGAGCTACCTAAGGGGGTTAGATTCCATTCTTCGTTGGACTCTTGCCCCTGACTCAATGTACCAAACAGCAAGGTGCCTATTAATAACAAAAATAACTTTATTGGCCTTTTATTTTGCTTATATCTCATTGCTGTACCCTGTTTAGGGCTAAAATTATTATTTGTTGATTGATAGTGGCAAATTCTGGGTGAAACAGTGATGGCTTAAACGTTACAAAGACTTGGCTACCAGGCATCGCTTCTTGATGGGATTTATTCCAATAAGCTACCGGAGCTTTGATTTTACGTCCATCTGCTTGAATAATAATCACGTAGTCTTTGTCAGCCAAAAAAACTAGAGTCTGGTGGCTCAAATATTCCCTCACATCGGCATGTGCCATATGAGGCATATGAGGCATAGTACCGGTGTTTTTAATTGCACCAAATAGCTTGACTGTATCTACTCGTGGTGCAACGGAGATTATGTACTCGCCTTTTGGAAAGCGTGGATTTTTTGTGGCAACAATCCGGGCCAGATCATAATCTATTTTAAGGGGTAATCTTCGTGCTAAACGCCAACTGGCAATTTCAGTGTGAAGTTGTTCTAAAGCATGCGAAATTTCTGGCTCTTCAGATAGGTACTGTGCGACCAAAGTGGAGAGTTGGTTAAGCAAAGATAACCGCAATTTTTCAAGTTCAGTGTCTCCTGACTGATACAAGGTAGCTGCCGGCCAATACAAGCCTTGCTTATTGGTAATGGGTGTTAATACTTCGACTAAGCTAGGTTCATGTGCAAACACATATTGCTCTTGGTTCACAGTGACTGTTACTGCGCCGAACACGGAATTAAATGTAAAACCGCTTAGTAATAACAAGCACATCAAAATTGATCTATTCATTGTTATATCATCCGATGCTTATTTATTCAGGCGTGCTATGCGACTTAGATAAGTGATTTCAAGTGTTTCTGATAAAGGTGAGACCCTCTGTATGCTTTTAATCAGTTGACCGCTTTTGACATACCAGTAGTGATTTTGCCAGCTTTTGCGTGATCGAAGGTAGTCACTGGGTGCTTTAAAATCCACAGTTTCAATGTACAAGGTTGTTTCTATATTTAAGCCTAACACTTGAATGGTGCTGTGCTGTGCATGGTTAAACTTGGATTCCATTGGGTAGCCGTATTCATCACCTGTTTGGTCTGCTATACGTGACCAGGTTTGTTGTTGTGGATTTTTTTTAGGGGCAATAGGCAGCGACTTGAGCGGATCAAGTTGGGTGTTTGACAAATAGAGTAGATTTTTGTTTAAGCCTAGGGTTCTGCTTATACGTCCTTTTTCCATAACCAGCATAACGTTGTCACTTGACACCCACTTGTGTTGGCCGTTCTCTAGATAAGCGAGGGCCATGATAGCAGTGGACTGTTTTCCACGTCTGACCGAAATAACGTCAACCTTTGATTTTTGTACCTCAATTAATGTCATTTCGGCATTGGGTTGTTCCGAAAATGCTATTTTCAGCGTTTGATAGTAGGCATGGTAAGTGCCGCTGCAAGCGCTAGTCAATATAAATAGGAGTGCAATAAGGGGTAGGTTTTTTACGTTCATTAGGATTGGTTCTATTCTGATAAGAGTCAATTAAAAATAGCAATAAAAAAGCCGCCTAGTGGCGGCTTATTTTATTAAAAATCAAACTTAAATTGTTGGCAAGTAAGTAAATGTAACTGGTACAGTCGTTGTAGAAGTCATAGTGCCGGATCCAGTTACAGTAACAGTCGTTGTAGTGCCAGTACATACACCATCAACTAACGGGTCACTACCATTACAAGTTGGGTCTACTATAGGTGTATCATCTTCTGCTATTGTTGCACGGCTGTTTGCATTCATACCTAATATTACTAATGCAGCGGTAGCGCCGCCAGCAATCATTTCTTTTTGCATATCACCCAGTGCAAAACCAGAAGCAGCATCGCCGCCTGCATTTTCTTGAGCAAACGAACTGCCTGTGAAACATAGAGCCAATGTTGCAGCAATTATGATTTTTTTCATGAAAATTTCCCTAGAGATAAATAAAATGTATTAGTTAATGTTAATTGAATATCTTGTTTATCTCAATAGGTGTTCGCAAATTATTTATATTAATTGCAGGATTGTTTTATACGTGACGAATAAAATCAAATTCCGAGAAAATTTACGCCAATTAATTTCTTCTGTCAGTGACAGGTATGTCGCTACTCATGTGAAGTGCAGTGATGTGGGCAGTTGGCGCATCACTTCCAAAGTGTAAATATCTATTTAAGTCAACACTTGCGTTTAGTGACTGTTTTTGCTTTTATAAGTTATATTTGAGGGTGTAATTCAATATGATTTGCAAAAAACTAGATTATAGGATTTTAGTTAGATGAAAGTAACAGTGTTTGGAATTGGTTATGTAGGCTTGGTGCAAGCAGCAGTGATGGCTGAGGTAGGGCACGATGTTTTATGTATTGATGTAGACCAAAATAAAGTTGACCAATTAAAAGAGGGGAATATCCCTATTTTTGAACCGGGTTTAACGCCTTTGGTCAAGTCTAACTACGAAGCAGGCAGAGTGGATTTTTCTATCGATGCGGCTCGTGGTGTAGAGCATGGCGAAGTCATTTTTATTGCCGTAGGTACACCTCCTGATGAAGACGGTTCTGCGGATCTTAAATATGTATTAGCAGTGGCTAAGACCATAGCAACACATATGCAGTCACACAAAATTGTGATTAATAAATCCACTGTGCCGGTAGGTACGGCGGATAAAGTTAAGGCTATGATTGCTCATACTTTATCTGATGCTGGAAAACCTGTTAGTTATGATGTGGTGTCTAATCCTGAATTTTTAAAAGAAGGGGCTGCAGTCAGTGACTGTATGCGTCCTGACCGCATAATTTTAGGGACTGACAGCCTATCAGCAGAGAAAAAACTCCGTGAGTTGTATTCACCTTTTAATCGGAATCACGATAAAATCATTGTGATGGATATTCGTAGTGCCGAGTTAACTAAGTATGCGGCTAATTGTATGTTGGCTACCAAAATCAGCTTTATGAATGAAATGTCTAACCTTGCGGAAGTGTTTGGTGCAGATATAGAAAATGTGCGTAGGGGCATCGGTTCTGATCCGCGCATTGGTTATCAGTTTATTTACCCTGGTTGCGGTTATGGTGGTTCTTGTTTCCCTAAAGATGTGCAAGCCCTTGCTCGCAGTGCATCCGCTGCCGGTTACACGGCCCGGGTATTGGAAGCTGTTGAAGCAGTTAACTATTCTCAAAAGGAAAAGTTGTTTGAGTATATCTCTCGACATTTTTCTGGTGACTTAGCAGGTAAAAATGTTGCATTGTGGGGGTTGTCATTTAAACCCAATACTGATGATATGCGTGAAGCTTCGAGCCGTGTTCTTATGGAAAAATTATGGGCTGCAGGTGCCAGTGTTAAAGCTTATGATCCAGAGGCAATGGAAGAGACTCAGCGTATTTATGGCAGCCGTGCAGATTTGGCATTGATGGGTACAAAAGAATCCGCATTAGAAGGTGCCGACTTCTTAGTTATTTGCACTGAGTGGCAAGCATTTAGAGCACCAGATTTTGAGTTAATAAAAAAGAAATTATCAGTTCCACTTATTTTTGATGGCCGTAATTTATTTGAACCTCAATTAATGTTGGAATACGGATTGCATTATTATGCAATTGGTCGCGGTTTATCAGTAAAGGAACACTAATATGAGTCAAGTTAAAAAAGCAGTTATTCCGGTAGCAGGATTAGGAACAAGAATGCTACCCGCTACTAAGGCTATTCCTAAAGAAATGTTGCCCGTGGTGGATAAACCTCTTATCCAGTATGTGGTAGCTGAGTGTGTTGCAGCAGGGATCAAAGAAATTATATTGGTTACCCATGCTAGTAAAAATAGTATCGAAAACCACTTTGATACTAGTTTTGAGCTTGAAGCAACACTGGAGAAAAGGGTTAAACGCCAATTGCTAGAAGCAGTACAAGCTATCTGTCCTAAAGATGTCACTATTATGCATGTTCGCCAAGGTGTAGCAAAAGGCTTAGGTCATGCCGTTCTATGTGCGCGACCTATGGTGGGTGATGCACCCTTTGCAGTTGTGCTTCCTGATGTCATTATCGATGAATATACCAGCAACCTTAAAAAAGATAATCTGGCGGACATGGTAGCTAAGTTTAATACCAGCCGTGTGAGTCAGATAATGGTTGAGCAAGTTCCTCAAGAAGATGTGAGTAAATATGGCATAGTTAATTTAGAAGGCTTAGATTTAAAACAAGGCGAGTCGGGTAAAATTCACGGTATGGTTGAAAAACCTGACTTAGAAGATGCCCCCTCTGATTTAGCAGTAGTCGGGCGTTATGTATTGTCTGGAAAAATTTGGGACTTACTCGAATTCACTCCGCCGGGAGCGGGTGACGAGGTGCAACTTACCGATGCTATTTCAACTTTAATACACACAGAACAAGTTGATGCTTATTACATGAAAGGCAGAAGCTTTGATTGTGGTAGCAAATTGGGTTATATGACTGCAAATGTAGAATATGCCTTGCGTCATCCTGAATTAGGTGAGGAATTTAAGCTATTCCTAAAAGGCTTAAAACTTTAATACACAGGCCGCTTATATTAATATTGAGCGGCCTAAATTTAACTAATATCCCCCATCTTTGAACCCACCTATTTGTGGTTGACTTTTTCGCTACAGACGGTAACAAAAGCTTCAATTAATGTTTCAAGTCAACGGGCGCGGGCTCTATTGCCAGCGCCATGCAATTTCAATGATTTTAGATAGACCTAACTTGTTTTTAAATGCTCTCTTAATTTCTCAAGCATTTTTTCACCCACACCTTTTACATTTACCAGTTCTTCTACAGATTTAAAGTTACCATTTTTTGTTCGGTATTCGATAATGGCTGCTGCCTTTTTCTTGCCTACACCCGGCAATGAAACTAATTGTTCTAAAGATGCTGTATTTAAATTAAGTTTAGTCATTTGTTTTTGACTAATGTTACTTTTTGCCGTGTCAGCAATCGCTAAATTGGCTGAAGTGATCATAAATACGCTGGAAAGTAATAATATAAAAATGAGTTTTTTCATAGGTGAATTCCTTGTTGTTGGTTCCATTTTGATGCAAATGCATCAAAAATAAATATAGTAGAAACCGCTTAGTTCGTAAAGTAATCAGCTAAAAGTCAATTGCATTAAATATGCTTTAGAAAGTGAGGTATTCATCGTAGTTGACAGAAATATTTTTACTCAAGGTTATGTTAACTATCAACCCCATAAATTTTACTTGGCTTATGCTTAGTTTATTTAATCCAGCATTGAAGAGTCATCGGGTCAGCTTAAAGCGCTTTCATCATGATAAGTGATGCTTTCGAGTCAGTATTAGACTTAGTCCTAAAAGCCATTGAAATTACCTAGATGAACATCTGTTTATCTACTTCTGCATGTCTACATCGCGATGCTGTAATACCTTTAATATTTGTTTTGTTGCTATGCAATAAACATTAAAAGTGTTCAGTTGTGACGTCTTTAGTTTCTTTAATTTTAACTATGCTGGCTTCTTTAAACGTAACGAGTGTAAATTTTTATAGTGGTTCAAAGTACGGACAGTCTGGGTTGGCACAAAGTAGGTAACTGGATTGCTATATATACTGTTAGTTTGTTTTTAATCATTGAGAAAATCATTATTTCTGAGCCCGAATTTTTATTTTTCTCATCAGTTTGATGGTTTTTTTATCAATGATGGTTTTAATGCATAGATACCTAACGAACCATATATTGATTAAATAGATACCAATAGGCCAACTTTTTTAGCTGATAAACAACTTTATAACTAGGTTGAACAAGAAATTAACGATAGATGGTAGTTGAGGTTTATACTGCGGTGATTGGATATATATCATGTTATGATGTGCCAAGTGGTTCCTCATGAGTTATTACAACTATTTTATAAAAGGTGAATAAGTGTGTGTTTAAAGATGCAGTGCAATGATCATTAAATCATTTTGCCAGAGTGATAAAATGCCCTTAACTATTTCTGATGGCATGCAAAAATTATTTATCCATCAACAAAAGATTTATAGGCACTTTCGCCCCAAGCAATAAGCTCGTTATTTTCAAAAAGTAGCACTGTGCATTCGTCTTCAGTAGTGATGCCATCAGACTTTTTGTGCTGTGTACGATAAAACATCACTTGTAGCTCTTTATCATCGTTGCGTTTGGCTTCTGTTATATCTGGGCTGCCTAGCAACGTTAATATTTGTTTCTTCTGTAAACCAAGCTCAAGCTTAGATATCTGGACTTTGTTAAATGCCTCGCGGTCTCTCCAATCCATATCCTTCGAGCTATCTGGATATAACATGATGACTGACATAATAACTACAGCGTACAAACCTACACCAATACCAATTCTCTGGACTACTTTTTTATTCATGTGTTTCTTTCTAGTGTTTACCCAGTCTAATCATATAAAAATAGTGGATTAATTGCAGCGAATTGAACGTAAATTTTCGGTAACCTAGCGTAACAGAAGCTTGATCCAAGCTGCCGGCCAAACAGACTCGATATATTCGCCAACCGCGTTGCGGCAACCGCGTTGCGACAACCGAATTTTGTACTTATAACAATAATCTCATGGGATCTCAGTCCTTTGCCCCGCCATTCCATTCCAAATATTTTGGGTATAAGTCATATCTTCCATTTATTCAGTTATTTGATAACAAGGTACATACTTGCTTCCAGGAAGTTTCATTCTTTGTTGTTCAACAAAAGACTCCAACAAACTGTCCATCATTTTCATTAGTTTTGGTTCTCCTTTAAGTTGTAAAGGACCATGTTTTTT
>JAWUXU010000036.1:0-19250 GCA_034111145.1 Paraglaciecola sp. | reverse complement strand
TTATTGGCGGGTATTGGGCTTTATGGGATCCTCAGTTACACCACTCAAATGCGAAAGTTTGAGATAGGCACTAGGCTAGCCATAGGTGCCAAGCGTAAGGACGTAGTCAAACTGATCGTAAAAGATAATGCTTCGATGATCGTACTGGGCATGCTGGCAAGTGTGCTGGTTTTGCTGACATTGTATTTAGGATTTAACGATAGCCTAGATACTTATCTGAGTGACAACTTGGCTATTTCGTTTTTTATAACGGTAATATCTATTAGTTTACTGTCTTTGTTTGCTTGTTACTGGCCATTGAGACAATACATTCATCAACCCGTTGTTTATTCATTACGTAGTAGTGATTAATGGCATTTTTGAGAGTGCAGAGTAGGATTTGATAGCTTAGTTTATTGCTCTAAAAAGAGCTGAACAATATTTCTTATATCAATGCATTATTTATTTATGCATTTATGAAGTGTTAAGTTGCATTTTAGTCGTTAGTATAAGAGCACAAGACGTGCTAACACCTTAAATTGTCTGGTTCAATTGGCCCCTTCAGACTGTATTTAAGGGGTTGACGTATAACGTTGAATGGCTAAGCCAGCATTATTAATTAAAACAAACATTGGAATTTTATGAAAACACTATCTGATATTGGCTTAATCGGCCTTGCTGTCATGGGTGAAAACCTGATCCTGAATATGGCAAGTAAAGGGTATACCGTTACTGCTTATAATCGCTCTACTGATAAAGTAGAAAACTTTATTAATGGCCGCGCAAAAGGCGAAAGCATTCGCGGGGCTTATTCAGTAGAAGAGTTGGTGCAATCACTTGCCAAGCCTCGGAAAATCATGATTATGGTGAAATCAGGCGCCCCAGTGGATGCGACTATTGACCAGCTTTTACCTTTGTTAGAAAAAGGCGATATCATTATTGATGGTGGTAATACTCATTTTCCAGACACTATCCGTCGTGAGAAATACTGTGCTGAAAAAGGCATTAACTTTGTGGGTGCCGGTGTATCGGGTGGTGAAGAAGGCGCGTTGAAAGGGCCTTCAATTATGCCGGGTGGTTCGGCTGAAGCATGGCAAGCAGTGAAACCCATTTTCCAAGATATCTCAGCAAAAGTTGACGACGGTTCGCCTTGTTGTGATTACGTGGGCGAAAACGGCGCTGGTCACTTTGTGAAAATGGTACATAACGGCATTGAGTATGGCGATATGCAGCTGTTGTGTGAAGCCTATCAAATTATGAAAGATGTGCTGGGCATGTCAGCCGATGAAATGCATGAAGTGTTTAAAGAGTGGAACACCACTGAATTAGATAGTTACTTAGTTGAAATAACCCGCGATATTTTGGCTTACAAAGATGAAGACGGTAGTCCATTAGTTGAAAAAATCTTAGATACTGCAGGCCAAAAAGGGACCGGTAAATGGACAGGTATAGTGGCACTAGACTTAGGCGTGCCATTAACCCTTATTGCTGAGTCTGTGTTTGCTCGCTGTATCTCTGCACTTAAAGATGAACGTGTTGAAGCGTCTAAAGTGATCACCGGTCCTGCCAAAACATTCAATGGTAGCGATGCTGAAAAAACAGCTTTTATCGAAGATTTGCGTCAAGCCGTGCTAGCTTCTAAAATTGTGTCTTACGCACAAGGTTATACCTTAATGCGTGAAGCAGCCAAAGAATATAACTGGAACCTTAACTACGGTGGCATTGCATTGATGTGGCGAGGTGGTTGTATTATTCGTTCTGCTTTCTTAGGAAAAATCAAAGAAGCCTATGACAAAAACCCCGAACTAGACAATCTATTATTGGATGATTACTTTAGAGACACAGTCGTGGGTGCTCAAGAAGGGTGGAGACGTGTTGCGGTAAATACCATCACTACGGGTGTTCCAGCACCTTGCTTAATGGCAGCACTTAACTACTTTGACGGTTATCGTACTGCGCGTTTACCAGCCAATTTATTACAAGCCCAACGGGATTATTTTGGGGCTCACACATACGAACGAATTGATAAGCCAAGAGGTGAGTTCTTCCATACAAATTGGACTGGGCGTGGTGGTAATACTTCGTCGTCAACTTATAACGCTTAATAATACGGTTGCTAATCGTTATATTGATGTTAGCTGAATAATGTTTTTATTATTGGTTTGATATTAAAATGTCGAATGTGATTAAAATTTATTTTTAAAAATCATCTTGATTAAAAAATGCGCCGAACCGTGCCGCTATGGTCCGGCGCTTTTTCTTTTAGGAGCAATCTGTTTCCTGCCTGTATTTTTAGTTGTTTTTTATAGCAATCAAAGAGTTGCATGAACCCTTTGATTAGATCCCTGATCCTTGAAAACAGACTGTCCTTAAATATTAGTATTGCAGGATCTAAGCCAATATTTTTAGGTATAAAAACCAATGCCTTAAGATTTTTTTTGGTTTTTTAATGAATTTTTGCACAATATTTGTGAAATATTAAAGGTAAATCACCAAAGTGGTGCGCTAGAACGAGTGGTCTAACTTATAAATTGCTGCCACGCTTTCAGTAACGTGTGGAAGTCGGCTAAGCCACAACCAGATTGGATATATAAATCTTCTAATTCTTGGCTTTCGTCATCTTCTGAGGGTGTCATGTCTTGGATATGGTTATTATTAAGGATGAGTTCAACTTCGTCTTTATCAAGCTGTAAATGGTATTCCTTACCATTGTGTTGGTAACTAGTCAGTTGATCGGTTTGCAGCTGTTGGATAGTGTTGAGTAGCAGCGTGATTTGCTCAAAGTTTTTGGCGATATCATTACTTAACCAATCACCAAAAGCTTCACAATCAAGTTCACACGTGGCTACAGGCTCTCCCAAAATATCATAGAAAAATTGATAGTCCATTAGTGGTCACTGGTTACAGTAATTGAGGAACCACTATACGCTAAACAAGTCGTGTGTTTTCCAATTAATGTAGATTGTTTAATTTAACTCAACGGTAAATGCACCACTTTCCAGTAATCGTCTAAAATATCCACGATGCGAATAAAACCAACACCTACTTCATCTTTGATAAAATATCCGGCAATATTATATTCATAACTGTCAGAAATATCTTGTTCATCCTCTGAGGTAGTAAAAACAAATACCACGCTATTTTTGTAATCGCTGTTTGCTCGCAGTTTAGTCAAAAACTCTAAGCCGTTCATACGGGGCATCTGTAAGTCTAACAATATGACAAAAGGGCGCTCTATTTTACCAGAGTCGAGGAAATAAGATGCTTCTAGGCCGTCTTTTGCACGTATGATGGGATTAGCAATTTTGCGGCGTTTAAATTCTCTTTTGATACTCATGGCATCGATATCGTCGTCTTCTATTAAAAAGAGGGTGACGTCGCTTGAGTTGGTTTTGTTCATTTGTTAAATGCCTCCGGTTTAGGCCATTTAACAATAAAAGTTGTCCCTTTGCCAATATCTGATTTAATTGAAATTTTGCCTGAATGATTAGCCAATGCTTTTTTTACCATCGCTAATCCTAAACCGCTTCCTTCTACTTCATCTCTTGGTTTAAGAGTCTGAAATTTCATAAATATTTTTTCATGTAATGAAGGGTCAATACCTGGCCCATCATCCGTCACGCTTATTTGATAATCAGGTTTTAAATATTCGCATTTTATTTTGATATGACCAGATTTTTTATCGTGGTGTTTTATAGCGTTAGACATTAAATGAGTTAGGACTAACTCGAGTGGTAACTTTGGCAATACAAGAACTATGTCATCTACATCAATAATAAAACCTTCTGGTAAGTTTAATAAATCGTAACAGTATTTTGCTGTCTCTTGTAAATTAAGCTTTTGTGGTAGGCCATCGTTTTTGCCGATCCTCGAATAGTCAAGTAAGTCTTTGAGCAACATGTTCATTCTGTTAATACGATTTTTAATCATACCAAAATGTTCCAGGCTATCTCCTTGCAACACATCCCCTGCATCCTCTTCAAGCCATGACACTAAACGTTTAATTGAGTTTAGCGGGGCTTTTAAGTCGTGGGAAGCGATATAGGCAAATTCATCAAGCTCTCTATTCGACTCCTTCAACATCTCAATTAGCTTTTCTTGTTTGGTCACATCTCTAGACACGCCTAATATATAAGCTTTACCTTGGTTATCCTCAAAACGGGTTTTTGTAGTGAAAAGCGTGCGGATTTCGCCTGTTGGAAAGACTATTTGTTCCATAGTCTCGGCTTTACCTTGCTCGAAGGCTAACTTATCCTGAATTAAGAAAGCCTCGGCTTCTTCTTCGTTATATTCTTCTGTTGTGGTGTAACCAATAATCTTGTCGCGCATTTCCGGTGGGTATAAGGATAAAAAAGCTGAATTGGCATGTAGAATTTTAAAGTTAGCATCTTTGGCAAATATGAGATCCGAGTTATTTTCGGTAATCATCTGATAAAGATTTTTTAATTTAGATAACTCGTAATTTTTTCTTCGTAGTTCTAACTGTGATACTACATCTTTGGCCAGCAGTTTTAACATGGAGTTTTGTTGTTGTGTTAATGTGTTTGGCTTAGTGTCGAGTACACACAAAGTACCCAAAGTTTGTTTATCACTGTTAACGAGTGGTATGCCAGCGTAATAACGAATATTGGGTGCTGCTATAACAAATTCATTTTGTTTAGTTCGACCATCGAGCAGAGTGTCAGAAATTTCAAACACATCAGTTTGATTTACTGTGTGTGAACAAAAAGCATTTTTTAGGTCGATTTCCCTAGGGAAAGAGCCAACTTGTGAAGTGACCCATTGCTTGTCGGCATCAATAAAACTGACCATGGCGAAGGGTTTGTCGCAACCTTCTGTTGCAAGAACAGCGATGTCGTCAAACAATTCATTTATGTCAGCATGCATGATGTCATATTGTTTGAATGTGTTGTTCTTAAACGCTTCGTGTCTTGGCATGATTGTTCCTAAACAAAATTAGATTAAAATACTCATCGTGAGCATGGCACAAAAATATCTTGATAAAGTTTCACCGTAGTCCGTTAGTCAAAGCGCACCAACCTTAATTTTTAATTCTTCCGCGCTTGATTCACCTTTAATTAGAAAACCTTTTACAAATTCATACTGCAAAGCCTGAGCTTTTTCTTGGGTATTGTCTGATCCTGAATGCATCACAATTTTACAAATATCTAAGTCAACCTGCTTCTTTAACACAGCGAATCTTTGTAAAAATTCAAATCCACTCATTATGGGCATGTTGACATCGAGTATGATGATGTCGGGTGGAAAACGAGCACCATTTTGCTGCGGGTTTTGTGTGCCATGTTTTAAAAACTCAAGCCCTGATATAGCATCGCTTTTTTGCACGATCTCGCTTATACCAATTTTTTCAAGCTGATAGCTTAAAATGTACCGGTCGATTTCACTATCATCGATAATTAAAACGCTTGGTTGTTGCATAAGGATATGTCTCCTCAACCGGAAAGTACTTTCAATAATTAAAACCTTAGCATATGTCTGACGTTGAGCAGACAGTTATTGATAATTTTGATTGAGCTGTAGCTTAATAGAAGCGGACACTGATTTTCAAAATGTATTGTAAATAAGGAAAAATTAATTTTATTTTTTTGCTGTTTTCTTAACCTTTAAATTTCACCCCTTTAAAATGGAGGGCTACAGAGCAATTAAATAGAAAATTTTCGATTTGCTCTGATCAATGTCAGATATGTGGGCAGAGTGGCAATAAAAGTCTAAAGTTTGAACACTGAACCCGAGCGTTCCTGTTCGGTCAAATAGACCCGCACATCGAACTCAATTTGATGATAATCGGGCAACATATGCTGACATAGTTGATAAAACGCTTTGTTGTGTTGTTTTTCTTTTAAGTGAGCTAATTCGTGCACCACTATCATCTTTAAGAATGGCTCGGGAGTCTGCTTAAATAAGGTACTCACCCTTAGCTCGTTTTTACTCTTTAACTTTCCGCCTTGCACCCGTGATACATAACTATGTAACCCTAAAGCATGATTAACGATATGAATTTTACTGTCGTAAATGACTTTGCTTAGTGGTTGGGTTTTCTTCATAAATTGATTTTTTAGTGACATCGTGTAGTCACGTAACTCGCCATCGTTGGCTATGTTATGTGTGTTTGGATAGCGTGCTCGCAACCAATCGCCTAGTTTATTTTGCGACAGTAAATTTTGTACATCATCTTGCAAATGAGTTGCATAGTGGGCGAGGTAGGGCAGTGCATTGGACATACAATTACTCAAATATAGTTGTTCAGAATCATGAAAAATAGCTTTTTACGATCATATTATCTCTGTTGATTTTTTATAGAGCAATATATTATTTAAGGCCGGCAATGTTATTGTGGTGGCGTATTACAATTGTTTTATAGACTTGGTAGAGACTGAATAAATATTGAAGAACAACTTAAAAATTATTTTAGTTTGGGCTTTATTGGTATGGCTGTAACTTCACTTGAAAAAAGCTGGATTAACGTAAATTACAAGCTATGCAATCCTTGGCTATTTTCAATAAGAACTTATCGAACTTTTTTGGGCCGAAATCACCTACCCTGATGATCTGGAAGTGGATAAGTTTGAATTTGAGCGGGTTCTTGCAGGCGAAACTCAAGGGTACTCCATGGATAAACGTTTCATTCGCAAAGATGGCGAAGTCATTTTCGCCAGTATTTCAGCTAATAGCATTCGTAAAGACAATGGAAGCGTCGATCACTTCGTTGTTTTTGTTCAGGATATCAACGAACATAAGCAGGCTGAGGAACTAACAAAACATATGGTTGACTCAAAAAATCTGAAAACTTGGCGCATATCCGCAGCTGTGAATGGGATGTAGAAGAAGCCAAGTTTACCATGTCAGATGAGTGGCTTCGGATGTATGGGGTTACAAAAAAAATTTAACGATGGATGAATTGTTACCCATTGCTCATCCTGATGATGTAAAGGCTATTGAGAAAAACTTCAAAGAGGCACTCGATGGACTTCGGACTTATGAATTAACTCATCCCTTTACCAGACAGAATACTGGGGAAGTGCGATTTGTAAACTCGAAGGGTATTGTCAGTTTTGATAAACAAGGAAAACCATATACAGTCCTTGGCACTGTTCAAGACATCACCGAACGTAAACTCATAGAGAAAGAATTGGAGGAGCACCGCGACAATCTCGAGACACGAGTTAAAAATCGTACTCATGACTTGACTAAGGTCAATGAAATGTTAAAAACAGAAATAGTTAGACGAGAAAAAATTGAGCACGAATTCGTCGATAGAGAGGCAAATCTAGAAGAAGCGCAGCGAATTGCCAATCTTGGACGTTGGCAATTGGATATTGCGAGTGACAAGGTGGTCTGGTCAGAAGAGCTTTACAACATGTACGGTTTTGACCCGAGCCATGCTCTGCCACCATACTCAGAATTCGATATGCTATTTACCCCTCACAGTGGGGACAAATTATCTATTGCCCTGTTTAAAATTAGAGATACCTAACTGAATAACCTAGCTAATTTAAATTCTTAAGGTTAGATAGTCACCTCACTTTTTACATTGACATATGGAATATCATATATATGATGTTCCATATGTATTGCCAAGCTTTAACTATCATGATCCCAGTTACCTTTTATAAATGTTTATCTGAAGACACACGTTTGAAATGTTTGTTGTTGGTTACGCTTAAAGGTGAGTTATGTGTGTGTGATTTAATCAGTGCACTGCAGTTAAGCCAGCCCAAGGTGTCCCGGCACTTAGCTGAACTTCGTAAATGTGGCATTTTGTCTGATCAAAGACGCGGGAAATGGGTGTTTTATCGACTTAATCAAGCTTTGCCTAAGTGGGCAGTTGATGTACTAATACTGACCACCAAAGGCAACGCCACATATCTAAATGATTGTTTAGATAATCTCAATACAGCCAATCAAGTAGATAATTGCTGTTAACTTTATTACTTCAACGGATACTCTTGAATGAAAATTTTATATATTTGTACTCATAACCGCTGTCGCAGTATTTTGTCTGAAGCCATTACTAATCAATTTGCAGATGGTAAGGCCGTAGATAGCTCTGTTGCAAAGATACTAGCCAAGAGCGCGGGCAGTCAACCTGTGGGTGAAGTTCATCCACTATCGATTAAATATCTACAGGAAATGGGCATTTCGACTGATGGTTTGCAAAGTCAGTCTTGGGATGATTTTGAAGACTTTTCCCCGGATTTAGTCGTAACCGTTTGCGACTCCGCGGCAAGTGAAACATGCCCTTTGTGGTTTGGTAAAAGTCTAAAGGTACATTGGGGTTTGGCAGACCCTTCTAAGTTGCAAGGGTCTGAAACACAAATAGCTGAGGCCTTTAGAGCGACTATCGAACAGATCAAACAAAGAGTGGAACAGCTAGTTAACCTTAACGTTGATGTAAAAGATAAGGTTGCGTTTAAAGCTGCGTTAGCGAAGATAGGTGCCATTTAATGTCTAACTCAGTACCTATTATGCCTAATATTGAGCCCAGTCAATTTCACTCATCCAGCGCCCATGATTTCGCAAAAACTAACGGCGAACACAAACCCAAAATTTTGTTGCTGTACGGTTCACTAAGAACACGCTCGTTCAGTCGATTGGTGATACAAGAGTCGGCGTGTTTGTTAAATGCAATGGGAGCCGAAACGCAAATTTTTGACCCGACAGGTTTGCCTTTGCCAGATGGCGAAGATGCCACTCATCCCAAGGTAGTTGAGCTGCGTGAACTGATGATGTGGTCAGAGGGCCAAGTATGGTGTTCTCCTGAGCGTCATGGCGCAATGACGGGTGTTATGAAAAGTCAGATAGATTGGGTACCACTGAATTTAGGCGGTGTGCGACCTACTCAAGGAAAAACCTTAGCAGTGATGCAAATTTGTGGCGGTTCTCAGTCATTTAACGCAGTAAACCAAATGCGAATTTTAGGCCGCTGGATGCGTATGTTGACTATTCCTAATCAATCTTCAGTAGCCAAAGCATTTATGGAATTTGACGACAATGACCGAATGAAACCTTCGCCATATTACAATCGCATTGTGGATGTGTTGGAAGAATTGATGAAATTCACTTTGCTGACCAGAAATAATATCGATTATTTAGTTGACCGTTATTCAGAGCGAGTAGAGTCGGCTGAACAAGTTAGTCAGCGTGTTAATTTACGTTCAATATAGAATATAGAGGAACCAATATATGGGTTTATTTGAACGTTACTTGTCTGTCTGGGTGGGCATTAGCATTATAGTTGGTGTGATGTTGGGTAGTGTTATTCCCGATTTTTTTGCCCTAGTGGCAAGCTTAGAATATGCACACGTGAATATAGTGGTCGCGGTATTGATTTGGTTAATGGTGTACCCCATGATGATTCAAATTGATTTTTCGTCTATCAAAGATGTAGGCAAAAAACCTAAGGGTTTAGCGCTAACACTGGTCATCAATTGGCTCATCAAACCTTTCACTATGGCGGCATTAGGTTGGTTGTTTTTTAAAGGTTTTTTTGCCGACTGGATCGACCCACAATCAGCCAATGAATACATTGCAGGAATGATTTTGTTGGGTGTAGCACCTTGTACCGCAATGGTATTTGTCTGGAGCCAGATGACCAAAGGTGATGCAAATTATACCTTGGTGCAAGTGTCGATTAACGACATCATTATGATCTTTGCTTTTGCGCCTTTAACCGCACTTTTACTGGGCGTAAGTGATATTCAAGTACCTTGGGATACTTTAGTTATTTCGGTGTTGCTATATGTTCTATTGCCTCTGGTTGCTGGGGTTTTGACTCGTTCTTGGTTAGACACAAAAGCAGGAAAACTCAGAGAACATAAAAATGTTGATGATTTTGTCACTCAACTCAAACCTTTGTCGATTTTGGGTTTGCTGGCTACAGTCACATTGTTGTTTGGTTTTCAAGCGCAAACTATTTTAGCCGAACCACAAACAATTGTTTTGATTGCCATCCCCCTAATTATCCAAACCTATGGCATTTTTGCTATTGCTTACTTTTTTGCTAAACGTCTTAAATTGCCCCACAATATTGCGGCCCCCGCCAGTATGATTGGCACGTCGAACTTCTTTGAGTTAGCTGTTGCTGTGGCTATTTCGCTATTTGGATTACATTCTGGTGCGGCTTTGGCCACTGTAGTCGGAGTATTGGTTGAAGTGCCCGTAATGTTGTCTTTGGTGTATTTTGTCAATAAAACTCGGCATTGGTTTGATTGAAAAAATAAGTTACCACCTAATGTGAACAGAAAATCTAAAAAAAGAACTGAATGCTAATAGTACTTGCATTCTTGACTTGTGCTGGCAAAGTTAATCTATTGGATAAAATCATCAAGGAAGTATTGAGTCATGAAAGCTGTAGTTTTATTGTCAGCCTCTGTACTTGCTGTAAACAGCGCAATTGTTGCTGAGGCAGTGGCCCATGAGCTGAATGTTGCAGATAGGTGTATACTCAATGCTTTCGAACAAGCAACGCCTGAACAAACCGTAGCTGAATTGCGCCAAAGCTGTGCAAAAAAAGCGCCTACCTTATTCAAACAGCGCGTTGAGTTAGAGAAACAAGCGTCAAAAAACCCTTTTGCGATCATTCCCCATAAACCTAACTTTGTGTTACCTGCTAGCATTACCAGTATTAATCAAGACCCTTATATTGGCACGCCTCTAGACTCTCAGTTAGACGATGTTGAAATTAAATTTCAGATTTCTTTAAAATATTTGGCTATGCAAGATCTGATTTTTAAGGATCTCGACCTACAATTTGCTTTTACTACTACTAGCTGGTGGCAAGCCTACAATAGTGATATTTCGGCACCTTTTAGAGAGACTAATTATGAACCAGAAGTGATACTGAATTATCATCATTCCTGGTCGTTATTGGGTTTGCCTATTGAACAAACCACCTTGTCATTTAATCATCAATCAAATGGCCAAACAGGACAACTATCACGCAGTTGGAACAGGATCATTCTAGGATTTGCCTTTGCCCCAACTGATAACGTGTTGTGGGGTTTTAGAACGTGGTACAGACTGCCAGAAGGCGAAAAAATTACAGCACTTGATCCCGCAGGAGATGATAACCCTGATATTGAAAAATACATGGGGTATGGTGAGTTAGGTGGATTGTGGAGTATTTCAGATAAACATTCGTTAGAGTTTATGTTGCGCAATAATTTACGTAGTAAAAATAAAGGTGCCGTAAAATTGGGTTGGTCGTTCCCCATTAACGATAAGATCCAAGGTTATGTCGAGTACTTTAACGGCTACGGTGAAAGTTTAATTTATTACAATTATCATGCCCAAAGACTAGGCATTGGCTTTAAGTTGACCAACTGGTTATAGGGTTTAAGATCATTTTAGTCTTTGTGTTATCGCTGTACTACTTTTTTGCAGAGCATAATGACTATCAAAGCTTTTACAAATAAAGCCATACTCAAGGCCAAAATGCTAAACACCCAATGCTTTTCTGTATCGGGCAAACCGGCAACATTCATTTCAAACACGTCGGTTAAAAATGATAAAGGTAAAACGCTATGGGTAACAACAGACCATACCCATATAAGGGTACATTGAATCATTCCACGAAATTATTGATCGGATTGCACTTTTAGCGGGTATACAAAATGCACTTTTATGGGTATGTAAAATATGAGCTCAAAAATAACGACAGGATTATATTGGTTTAGACACGATTTGCGTTTAACCGATAACCCTACCTTTAATCAATTATGTGCAGAAGTTGAGTGTCTTATTTGTGTCTATGTTAATGGTCATGAAAAAGAGCATCGGAACGATTTTTGTGAGGCTAATACTGGTAAATTTAAACGTACCTTCGAGCAACAAAGCGCATCGGCCCTAGACGCATCACTTAGGCATAAAAAGCAATATCTGTTGTTTGTAGATGCACCATCACACGAAACTTTGGTTGCATTAATTGAGCGTTATTCTGTCACCCATGTTGGTGCTGAATGTCATCCGGGAGTGTATGAGAAACGTGCGCTAGAGTCGTTACAAATCTCCTGTCCACAAGTCGAGCTTATCAGTGCTAATGGTCACAACCTTTTTGAGAAAAGTGATTTACCTTTTGAACTTGAGGACTTACCAGAAACCTTTACTCCTTTTAGAAAGCAAGTAGAAAGCATTATGATCAATGCACCCGTGCGTGAACTTGTAAAGCTTCCAAATTCTATAAAGCCCACACCAGAATTTTCGCCACCTTTAACATCACAAGACAATGTTATAGGCGGCGAAAATGCTGGCAAAAAACAGTTAGAACACTACTTGTTTGGTACAAATTTAATTAAACAATACAAACAAACTCGCAATGCCCTTGATGACTGGAACAGCTCAAGTAAGTTGTCAATGTGGTTGGCGAATGGTTGTTTATCAGCTAAAACGATTTATCACACTATCAAACAATACGAAAAAGAGCGCGGTGATAATGATTCTACTTATTGGTTGTATTTTGAACTACTTTGGCGTGAATATTTTCAGTGGTACCTAGCTAAACATCAAAATAAATTATTTCATTTTTCTGGTATCCAACAAGTCGTGCCCCCAACAACGTTCGATCAACAAAAATTTATTCGATGGTGTGAAGGCATGACTCAGTACCCCATCATTAATGCCTGTATGCGCCAACTTAATCAGACAGGTTATATGTCAAATCGGGGTAGGCAACTGGTCGCCAGTTGTTTTGTGCATGAATTAGGCTTAGATTGGCGATATGGTGCCGCATATTTTGAACAGCACCTGATTGATTATGATGTAGCCAGTAATTGGGGTAATTGGCAATACTTGGCAGGTGTGGGAGCCGATCCCCGAGGACATAGACGTTTTGATTTGGCCAAACAAACAGCCACTTACGACCCGCAGGCTGTGTTTAGGAATAAATGGTTAGGTAGTGAAAGTTAATAATCCAGGCGGTTTTGTTTCCAATAAGGTCAATTTGGTATGGCTAAAACGGGACTTGCGACTTAGAGACCATGAAGCTCTCTTTAGTGCATCGGCTGATGGTAGTCCAGTGATACTGGTGTACGTAATTGAACCCATGTTAATTGATGATCCTCATTACGATGTTCGTCATTGGCGCTTTGTTTGGCAATCATTACTAGATATGGATCAGCAGCTTAGTCCGTTTAATTGTCAGTTGCTTATTATGCATGGTGAAGTTGTAACTGTTTTTTCGCAGTTACTGTTACTACTGCCTATCCAACATATTTATAGTCATCAGGAAATCGGTTTAAGCAATACCTTTGAGCGAGATAAAACCGTACGCATATGGTGTGATTCAAACGCTATTCGATGGTCAGAATTTGGCTATGGGGCGGTTATTCGTGGATTAAATCAGCGCCATGATTGGGACAAAAACTGGCAAAGGCGTATGCGTCATCAATGTTTTGATCGGCCATTAGAAAATATTAATTTTGTTGAGCAAGCGCACCCGGTGTTTCAACAGCACAAGCTTGATATTCCCAAACAATGGCAAACACCCAATCCTCAATTTCAAGCGGGCGGCGAAAAACGTGCATGGTACACATTGCATCACTTTTTTACTGAGCGAGGTAAGGATTATGCCTATTCAATTTCTAGCCCTACTGCCAGCCGCAAAGCCTGCTCAAGAATGTCGCCTTATTTAGCTTGGGGAAATATTAGCCTTAGGCAGGTGTATCAATTTACTCTGGCTAATTGGCAAAAAAAAGGCTGGCGTAGGTCACTCGTTGCTTTTACCTCAAGATTACACTGGCATTGTCACTTCATCCAAAAATTTGAGAGTGAAATTGAAATGCAATTTCGCCCTGTTAACCGCGCCTATGAAAATTATCAATACGATGAGAGTGAACTAACCAAAGTAAATATTGAGCTTTGGAAACAAGGCCAAACGGGTTTTCCATTAATTGATGCCTGCATGCGGTGTCTGCATCAAACTGGTTACATAAATTTTCGTATGCGCTCGATGTTAGTGAGCTTTTTGTGTCACCAACTTGACGTCGACTGGCGTAATGGAGTGACACATTTAGCTAAGTTGTTCTTGGATTTTGAACCTGGTATTCACTATCCGCAGTTTCATATGCAAGCGGGCATAACAGGTATTAATTTAATTCGTTTGTACAACCCGATTAAACAGTCACAAGAAAAAGACCCTGACGGTGTATTTATTCGAAAGTGGTGCCCGGAATTAACTGAACTTCCCAATGAGTTGATCCATCAGCCATGGCAAATGACTAAAATGGAACAACAAATGTATTGTCTGCAAATCGGCGTTGATTATGCCTTGCCCATTATTGATCTTGAAACCAGCGCTAAAGCAGCCAGAGATAAGTTATGGGCATTCCAAAAACGCGATGATGTGCAAGCTGAGGGACGTCGTATATTGAAACGACATACCTTGCCAAATCGCCCTAAAAACATATGAATTAGGGTGCGACTTATTATCCCTTAATATGATATTAATGTTTTGTCTTTAGTATAAAACATCTAGATACGGAGAAACCATTTTGAATATTGATTTGTCTTTACCACCACAATTTTCCAAGCCGACTTTATTTGATATCTTGCGTGAGGTGAGAGCGCCTTTTGAGTTTGCTTCCATTGCTCTACATGTTCATGCGTTAAGCCAAGCACCTAAAAGCGATGGGCGAGCGGTAATGTTAGTGCCCGGCTACTTAGCTGATGATTATTCTATGCGCCCACTTGGAGCCTACCTTGGGTATCTTGGTTACGATGTTTATTACACCGAGTTGGGGCGTAACATGGGTAAAGTCAACACTGATATGATGCGATTGGGAGACCGAGTGAAATCTATATCTCAAGACTTAGATGGTGAACAAGTCACATTAATTGGTTGGAGCTTAGGTGGCGTGCTGACGCGAGAAGTCGCACGTTTATTCTCTGACGTAGTAGCAGAGGTCTTAACGCTGGGTACACCTATTGTGGGCGGCCCCAAATTTACTTCAGTGGGTAAAAGATATGCCAAACTAAACAATATTGATTTAGAAAAATTTGAACTAGATGTACATCAACGCAATTCTATCGGTTTGACTCAGCCTGTTACCTCCATTTATAGCAAATCTGATGGTGTGGTTGGTTGGCAAGCTTCTGTCGATATATACAATTCACATGCCGTTAATATCGAAGTGACCGGCTCTCATATGGGGTTGGGCGTAAACCCTAAAGTATGGTTGACTATTGCTGACGTACTGGGGAACTGAGTGGCGTGAAAACAGTAAAATCAAGCATGCTTGATTGTATGTTTGCCGATGTTGGTTTGAAACTTGCAAATATTCAATTATTGGTGCATCGGGTTATTTTAAGTTGAGGAATTTATGCTGTTTAATAATAGGTTGGTTGATGAATGTATTGTATTTAAGGGGCAAGTATTCGCCGTTTTTCTGACAGTTTTGTCTTTAATAGTGTTTTCTTTGCCTTTACAAGCGATAGAGTTCGGCGGCGCTGGCCACCAAGGTACTGAAACTGAAACACAGGGATATTCGCTTTTTATTTCCAATAACTTTACTCGCAAAAGCCCTCTTTACTGGAGTTTAGGCATCAGTCGATATGATGAAGTATATGTGGAGTGGAATAATAGCAATTTGAAGTTTCCCATTAACAGCGTCGAAGCATCCCTATCATATCGACATCAATTAAGCTCGCGCAGCCCTATAATGAAAAAATTCAGTATGGAATACCAACTAGGTGTTGCCGCATCATTAACAGAAAATAAGTTTAATTGGGTTGAACTCAATGAAGAAAAATTCTTTTCAGAAACCGGCGATGTAAACGGATTTTTGGCCCTCTCTGCACATTATAAAATTTCTTCAAATATTTCTGCCATCATGGGTGTCAAACATTTTCCTAAAGTGTCTGAATTTGGCAGTATTAGTTCCGTTTTTTTGGGGGTTAAGTTTAACCTCGACTTTAGTCCAACTTATTATGGTAACTGATCCCATTGATTAGATATTAGGGTCAGAAAACATAGTGTATAAGTCAAAAGTGAGTATTGTTATGTCTAGAATAAAACTGCAAAACGCCTCGATACGTGGGTGTAGCTGTGTCAGATTACACATCTTTAGTTTTTCCTTGATTGTTATGATTGGTTTGGCTTGGCCACAACCAAGTTATGCTCAAGTCATCACCTGTCCTGGTCCGCCGCCATTAACCACCACTGATACAGATGGTGATGGTTATGATGACAGCATTGATGTGTTTCCTAACGATCCAGCTCGCCATTATGACTATGATGGTGATGGTATCAGTAACTTAGACGAAAACGATGATGATGGTGATGGTGTTCGTGACATAGACGACAACAATCTAGATGCCGATCCCGTTATCAATTTCTATGACCCTTTCCCCGAAGATCCTCTTGAGTGGATTGATACCGATGGTGATTGTCTTGGCAACAATACAGATTTAGATGATGACAATGATGGCGTCGCAGATACCGTTGATCCTTTTCCTTTAGATATATTTGAATTTGTAGACACTGACGGTGACAAAATTGGTAACAATACTGATACTGATGACGACAATGATGGTGTCATTGATTTTTATGATGCCTTGCCTTTGGACGCAAGTGAACAGATAGATACGGATAGAGATGGCGTTGGAAATAATACCGATGAAGACGATGATAATGATGGTATTGATGATATAAATGATGCTTTTCCACTGCTTCCTTCTGAAACCCTAGACACAGACAATGATGGGATCGGAAACAATACCGACCCTGACGATGACGGCGACGGTGTCGTTGATGCTAATGACTTTTTACCCAATGATCCTGCTGAATCGTTCGATAGCGACGGTGACTTAATTGGTGATAATCAAGACCCCGATGATGACAACGATGGCTTTTTAGATGGCGTTGATGCGTTTAGGACAGATCCCGCTGAAAACTTAGATACTGATGGTGATGGTGTGGGTAACAATGCCGACAGTGATGATGACGGTGACGGAGTCGCTGATAGTGTCGACGCATTTTTACTTGACCCAACTGAATTCATTGATACCGACAATGATGGTATAGGTAATAATACTGACAATGACGACGATGGTGATGGTGTTGAAGATGGTATAGATGAATTCCGTCTTGATAGCACAGAATTTATTGATACAGATGGCGACGGGATTGGTAATAATGCAGACACTGATGACGATGGTGACGGTGTCGCTGATGTTGTCGATCCTGATCCACTCAATATGGCCGACGATACTGACACCGATGGCGATGGAATTGGTAATTTATCAGACACTGATGATGACGGAGACGGCGTAGAAGATGGCGTTGATGCTTTTCCGTTAAATAGTGATGAAACAAAAGATACGGACGGGGATGGCCTAGGTAATAATTTAGGTGACGCGGATGATGATAACGACGGAATAGCGGATTCTGATGATGCCTTTCCGTTAGATAGCACAGAATGGCTTGATACCGATAGGGACGGTACAGGCAACAATGCTGATACAGATGATGACGGAGATGGCACCATCGATAGCATTGATGCTTTTTTACTTAATGCAACTGAATCTAAAGACACAGACGGTGACGGTGTGGGTAACAACGCCGATAGTGACGATGATAATGATTCTTTTATTGACCCAGATGATGATTTCCCACTAGACCCATTAGAATGGTTAGATAGCGACGGTGACTCCGTTGGCAATAATGCTGACAATGATGATGATAATGACGGTGTTAAAGATTCGTTAGATATATTCCGTTTAAACAGCGCTGAATCATTGGACACAGATGCTGATGGCGTGGGTAACAATGAAGACAGTGATGACGATAATGATGGTTTTATCGACAATGATGATGCTTTCCCTCTCGATGTATCGGAATGGCTCGACACCGATTTAGATGGCATTGGCAACAATCTAGATACCGAGGATGATGGCGACGAAGTATTAGATAATCTGGATTTGTTCCCATTAAATAGTGCTGAATGGTTAGACACAGACGTCGATGGCATAGGTAATAATGCCGACAGTGACGATGATAATGATGGTGTCAGGGACGTCGACGATGCCTTTCCTCTCGACCCTATTGAAACGACAGATACAGATTTAGATGGATTAGGTAATGTAATCGATAATGATGATGACGGTGACGGTATTGTTGATCCTGACGACCCCTTTCCATTAGACAGTTCAGAAACGATAGATACTGATGGTGACGGAATAGGTAACAATACTGACACCGATGATGACGGCGATGGTGTGTCCGATACAAATGACCCATTTCCACTCGACTCATCTGAAGCCTTTGATACTGATGGTGACGGAATAGGTAACAATACCGACACAGATGATGACGGTGATGGAGTACCCGACATTGACGATCCATTTCCACTGGACCCAACTGAATTCATTGACACTGATGGTGACGGAATAGGTAACAATACCGATGTTGATGATGACGGTGATGGAGTATCTGACACAAATGATCCATTTCCACTTGATCCCACTGATAGTATTGATACCGATAGTGACGGAACAGGCAACAATACCGACACAGATGACGACGGTGATTCTTTTTTAGATACAGAAGACGATTTCCCCTTAGACCCATCAGAGTGGTTGGACACAGACAATGACAACATTGGCAATAACGCGGATCTAGATGACGACAACGATGGCATGAGTGATGAGTTTGAAAGCACTTATGGCTTTAATCCTATTGATCCAAGTGACGCTTTACTCGACAGCGATTCAGATGGCGCAACTAATGGTGAAGAAGCTCAAGACAATAAAAATCCTTTGATTGATGATTACGCACCAGTGATTTCGGTGCCCACATCGTTGAATCTAAACGCTGAACATATTTTCACTACGCTCACTCAAGAGGCATTGGTGGCGGGTACAAATGTTTCTGCTAATGATGGATTAGATGGTGATAATTGTTGTAGTTTGACCCCCATCGGTTTTGAACGGGGGCTGCAACTGTTAAGGTCTGGTCAATATCCCATTACTTGGCGGGCCATTGATAATGCCGGCAATATTGCCTACATAGATCAAACGATTAACCTTTATCCCTTAGTTAATTTTGAACCAGGCCAGACAGTTGCTGAAGGTGGCACTGCCACAGTAAAAATTGTCTTGTCGGGAAACCCTCCTAGTTATCCCTTTCTGATCCCGGTTGCGGTTGTAGGTGATGTAGATGTTTTTGATTACAGTATAGATAATGAGTTTGTGGTGATTGAAAGTGGCACTATTGGTTATATCGATATTGTCTTAAACGAAGACTTTCAAGACGAAGG
>JAWUXU010000035.1:0-23493 GCA_034111145.1 Paraglaciecola sp. | reverse complement strand
CAACGACTGGTGCCATCAATATCAGTAATAATGATTTAGAAATCGGCTCAATTTGGGGGGGCTGGTCTTTTGTTGGCTTGATAGATGATATTCGATTATATGATCATGCGTTATCAAGCAATGATGCTGTTTTATTGAGCGAGGCTGAGGCTGAGGCTGATGTTGATGCGGAAGCTGAAGCCGCTGCTGAAGCTGCCGCTGCTGAAGCTGCCGCTGCTGAAGCTGCCGCTGCTGAAGCTGCCGCCGATGAAGCTGCCGCCGCTGAAGCTGCCGCCGCTGAAGCTGCCGCCGATGAAGCTGCCGCTGCTGAAGCTGCCGCCGCTGAAGCTGCCGCCGCTGGTGTCTTTAAAACAGGCACAGCGTCTTTTAAAGACAACTTGCTTAACCCAAAGTTTGATAGCCTAGAACAAACGATAAATCAAAGCTGGAACGATTTAACTGGAGATAATGGTTTACCGCCTGTATTTACTAGGAAAAGTGTTGACAATGCGAGTAGTTTCTTTTTTAGAGACCGACCTTTTCTGACAAGTGCAGCGCGTACATACACGATCACTGGCGACACAATTTGGCTAGATCGGGCGATTGCAATGGCCAATAATATGTTGAATTTACGCGATGATGTATACGCGGCTAACGGTGGTGTGGTATTTACCGGTGAGCAAGAGAGTTATCGTGCTGCAGTAAAACCTTTGGTAGGCAGTAATATGCCCGCGGCAGTTTGGTCTCATGATTTTACTGACAAAGCGGTTGGTACTAAACCGACTGTAGAAGGCCGCAAAGTTCAAGTGCTGCAAAACGGTCGCACACTGTCAGCTTTAGCTGAAATTGTACTGGCGTATTATACCCACCTGCCTACAGGTGATTATTCCCCACCTGTTAATGCGCAAGCGGGTATGCTTGGCGGTGCATATTCCAATATTGTGCAACGTTTGTTAGCTGAGCTTAATCTCACTGTTCGTATATTCGATGGCCAATGGCAACAAGATATTAGTGGCCTAAAACTTAGCGGCGATGCTAATAACGGCGCTTGGGATGTTCTGGGTAGTTATTTTTATCAGGGACGTATGAACCTTACAGGGGAGGATATTGATATTGATGGTGTTTTACCCTTTAACCATAGTGCTGGGATGTTACAAACTCGCCTAGTGCTAGCCAAGTTCTCCAATCATGATCCCTTAGCTGTAGATCACTTTACTCGGTGGGCAAAGCATCACGAAAGCGTTTACGCAAGCGATGATCCATCAAAAGCAAATCCTGGCTTGTCGGGCGACCATTTTGGTTTGGACACAAGTTATGAAGCCTATAAATGGCCTTATGTAAGCTATCAAACAAACGGTGAAGATATTGACCACGTTATCATTACGCTTGAAGTGTATATGACCGCTTATCGTCTTTCTCTAATCGATAGAGAAACAGTCACTCGTTTATTTAGGGCGGTTGAAACCCTTTACAATAGTAACTTCTCGGATAATCATGACAGAATTTTTGAATTTGGTGAATCGTATAAGGGGTTTAAGCTATTAGCGGGTACAGCCAATTGGTTAAGTGAGGGCACTCAATTACAAGAACACTTTGCTGCTTTTATCGATAATATTCGTTCGACAGGTGGCTTTCATATAAGGGAATATGAAAGCATCCTTGCTTATTATGGCTCGGAAGAACTTAGCAAGTTTTCTGCGCCATAAGTTCTCGAATAGTGAAATATCGTACTTTTGCCACGCTTTTTGTTACATATCACAGAAGTGTGGCAGCTAACTGTTCACCAGCGAATAGGTAAACGCCTGGAAAGCATGGTCCATCTGCTGTTTCGCACAGGGTACTGGTTTGAAAACAATGATATCACCGAGGCGATTTACCGGGGAGTGTCCCGATAACAACGGAACTGGCGTGAAGGATTAGCGCAAGGTGCCAGGGACGGCCATACATTGAGGCATAAAAATCGCTGCCCTTTATTACTTAAGCATGACCTAATTCACAGGACACTTTTAAGCCATCACGCCATTCCTATGACCAACAACAGAGCAGAACGCTCATTGCCAAGTGATGTGCTGCGGCGAAAAGGCAGTTATGGTGTGTGGTCTCATCAAGGCGAGCAATTTCGCCAACATATTCTGACAATAGTAAAAAGTTGCCGTAAACTCGGCAGCCAATCCTTTGCAATGGCTGGCGCTATCGTGCCCAGTGTCATTGAAAAGACTGAATATCCTTCCCTTCCAGAGCTCGACGCTCTTAGTCAATAACTAGCTGGTGTGAACCTTTACTTTTGCAGTCGTGCTAAAAAAGGTAGAGGGAAACCGTATCCGCAGTGCTTACCCTCTAAATGACATTATTAATAGTGATTGTAAAGCTCCGCCACCTCGAGATTATAAATATTTTACCGGTCGACTGTCTGCGTAGTTTCCAAACTGCTTAGCCACCGCTTGTTCCGAGCATACGTCACTCCACCACTTCAAAACGTCGGTGTGCATCTTCTTTAGGGCGATTGGATCAGTCAGTAGCTCAAGCAAGGAGGGCTCCAGCTCAGACCAATTTGAAAGTCGTATAATTGGAGCGCCTTGATAGAATGGCGTATTAGGTATCACTTCCATGATAGGGATGCAGCCAAAGCGAATGGCCTCATAAAAACGGAAGGTTTCTAAGTTTGCACCACGAGGCACCAAGCAGAATTTTGAGTTCATTAGCTCACGGCTATAGGCCTGAGTATCTTGGATACTGGCTTTGTAACTGGTGGTTTTCTTATAATTTATAGACAAGTCAGGGTGATTGGCTGCTAGAGTAGTCAAAGCCTTCACCATTCTTTCTCTTGCTAACTCCTTTGGGCTCGGCACTTTAACTTTGGCCATTCGGTGTTGAACACTGCCAGCAAAAGAGAGTATAAGTTCGCGGTTCTCAAATTTAATAAAATCGACCGGATCATTAGCATAATATCCCAAAGGAAAATCGTAGAGGGGCGCCAGCTTTTTACCGGCCAACGTGAGTGCCATGGAACGAATGCGACCTGAAATACCATCTTGGTAAATGGTGCGCAGATATCCCAACACATTAGCCACTTTTTCCACCATAGACCCGTATTGCAGATTTCTTAACAGCACGGGTCTGAGACCACAGGCGTGAAACACTGCTCCCACCTTATCTCTATACTTTGGCTCTCGTGACCATTCGTCTTGCATGATAAAAGCAATGACATTGGCCCCATAGGTTGGCAAGCGATGGACAGTCCAAACGGTCACATACACTACTAGACCTCGATTTTGGTGCGTTTGTTCAAACGCTCGCAAAACCCCTTCGATATAAGAATAACCAAACTCGGCCATGCTGCCCTCAATCAGGGGATTAAACTGCTGAGTAATGGTCGAAAAGTCATCTCGAAAGTAAAAGTAAGTATTGGTTACTTGGTTCGTCATAATTTACAAACTCCATTTTGAATGATCATTGGCTTTTAACTCCATTTTTTATTTCTTACTAAACTATGAGCACTTAATTTACAACTTCAAAAAAGCTACAGAAACAAAAATCACATCCATTGTCGCCATCTGGGGGCAATTTATGCACTTATTACTTGAATTCAAGACTTTTATTAAAGTCGCCGATGTCATTTAACCAGAACAATGACACCTTTGGAGTTAGAATTTATTTGTATCCAATTAACTCAACGACATCACTAAATTTTTCGTTAAAGTAGGTTTCATTTTCTTTGCTAAAGTGTTTTTTCCACTTTGAAATACTGCCACTGTGTATATGTTTGTTTTTTCTAATCTCCTCTTCGCTCATTGAATTTATATTTTGCTCTTTAGCCCTAAGCATGCAATGACTTATAACATTTTCAGTGAAACCAAAAAATTCAAACAGTTCCAAAAATATATTTTCGTAATTGGTAGATATATCTTCCATTTTTAATTCCATTATTTTGACGTTACTATAGTCCCACTTTTTCAAAGTATTAATTGTCCAACTAGCATAATTGTCTATCTCAAAATTTATACCATCTGATTTACTCAAACTAAGTAGTTTTTGTTGATATGACATACCATCCAGTTTTTTAATAAAAGCCTTTTTCCAGTCAGTACTCATATGCACTATTGAATAATCAACGTGAGGAAACGATATTGATTCTAAGGTTTTATCGGGTATGTTTGTACACCACTTCTCGATTGTATGACGGTGATATAAATAGCCTGAAACAGCTATGTCTCTTGGATCACGGCGAATATGCACTCCAATAAAATCAGAATCCAACACCTCTTTACTGACCAATCCATGTTCAAATAACACAACATCAAAATTAAGCGGAGCTTCTTCACAATATCCATATACTTTGCAATATTTCAATCCTAGATCATTGCAAATTCTTCTAAATACATTACTCATCAGTACAGTAGATACTTTGTGATGAGTAAAAATAAAGATTGGTCTTTGCAATTTTACGCTTGGCGTTAATGCCAAAATTCTGCGTAAAGAATGATAAAGAAAATATTTACTTCTATGGGGTAGTATTTTTCCCAATGTCTTCTCCAATTTATAAACCATGACGTTACTATTGTTGTGCATTTTGCTGTAAGCAAACCATAATTTTGTAATAACTCAATATAGTGTTTAATAAACTATTCGACCATAGTTAGATGCACCTGTTCCACCGTCTGCACATCGTTCTACAATAGGCTCACCAGACGTAATAATTTGATTTTTGTTTATATGAACTAAATTTGCAGTTTGGTTGGTAAATGTAGAAAACAAACAAATGCCAATAAAATCTGAACTTTTCTCAACAATTAAGTTATTTATTAATGTTGCGTTCCCCTGACCAACTGCTATTCCAAAGGGCCTATAGCCTGACCTATTCGAAACACCTATTATTTTGTTGCTTTTCACTAAAAAATTAGAATTCGCACCATAATATGTACCCACTGCCAGTGTGATGGCGCCGTTAAACTTTAAATCAGTATCTTTTATTGTATTTTCGATGATGTTGACGTTGCTAGTGTTACTCTTTATATCTATGGCTTCGTTTTTAGTCCTGTATAGATAATTTTGATAAATATGAACATCGGCAACTATACTTTGGCCACTTTGACCTGCATCCCCTATATAGATCCCTTCACCGTACTGGCCGTTACGACGACCAGTATCTGAAATAATGTTGTTTGCAATAGTGATTGCCGATACTCCGTCACCGTTTTTTCCAGCTTTTACGATTATGCCTTCTTGACCAACATCGGTGATGGTGTTTTCTAGTAGTTCTAAACTGGATGCGCCTGACGTATAGATACCGTACATACCGGAGGAAATATTGAAACCTTGGATTCTAATTCCAGTCGCTTTGGTGATACGGATGCCGGCACCAGAATAATTCCTCCCTTTAAATATAACGTTACTATTAGGAGCAGGCTGAATAGTGAGTTTTTCTTTGAAAAAGTGGATGTCAGCAATTACCAAACCTTGGTACACACCACTTCTGATGCAAAGCACTCCTCCATCGTCCAATTTAATATCGCCAGCGTTTAAGTCAATAAACGTGTTTGGACTATCGGCATACATAGCAGTATCAATATAATACGAACAAGAGGCAGAGCGCGTGCTTGAGGAACCACTAAGTATTGTAGCAATCGCGAGTATAAATAGAAATTTCACTTTAAAGCCCAATTTCTTTTAGTTGATAAGTAAATAATAACGACTACCAATGCAGCTAGTAAAGAAGTTGAAGCAATAGTGCCTGCTGACCGCAAGTAGCTTAAAGAGGTGATGGTAGAGGGGCTGTCAAAAAACACATTCAGAAAAACCAAACTGATTATCATTGCAACACCTAATACGCGTCTGACATTTTGAGCAATAAAAATCGTTTTGTGTAATACATAAAAACAAACGATAAAATTAGCACAATAAGCTACAACCAAAGCCATACATAGAATATGTAAGTCTTTTGACAAAACGCCAAATATAACTGAACTCATAAGTGCTCCAGAGCCAAACACACCGCACAGGAACATTGATTTGGTTGCGCCAAAAGCTTGAAATACACCACCTGTCGAACTAAGTACCATTTGCACTGGTATCGATAGCGCCAATATTTGTAAATAAGGCACCGCATCGAACCATTGGTCACCAAATAAGATAAAAATAATATCCGCGGCGCACCAATAAATGACTGTCGCTGAAAACAATCCAACTAGCGCTAGTTTATAGGCTACATCGGTATAAGCTTTAAAAACAATTGATGGGTCATTCTTAAACTTAGTGAGTACAGGTTGTAATGCGGGAGTTATGGCAAAGGTAAAGAGTTGCAGAGGGTATCGCATCACTTGATAAGTTTTTTCATAGACACCTAATGTGCTAGGGCCAAAATACTTTGCAATTAAAATATTATCCAAATTACGTGCAAAGAAATTTAAGATATTAAACGCCACTTGGTATTTCGCAAACTGATAAAGAGTAAGGATTTGATTAAGCTCTCTTCCTAAAGATGCTCTGCCAATCGATGTGCTCACGCTGAGTATATAATAAGAAATAAAGCGAAGTACTGGCACAAGTAAAAATTTGAGTGCGAGAGCAGCAATACCAGACCAATAATAACTTGCAATAATACAAGCTGCAAAGGATCCCAATTCAGCAATAATTTCTGCGCGGGCAATCACTATAAATTTAGCATCTTTTTGCAATGAAGCTAGTGGCATCATTGAGATAGAAGCAAAAAGCACACAGGGAGCCAAGGTGTAAAAGACGACTAGTCCGCCCCCAAATCCGAACCAACTGTGCAGTGAAGAAGCGCTAATAAAAAAGAGAATTGCCAGCAAAATGCCGAGTATGCATGAAAAGGAAAATACTCCATCTCTCATTTGTTCTGATATTTTCTCCTGATAGATTATTGCAGGCGCCAATCCCGACGTCGCTAACATTTGAAAAAACATCGCGAACACTTGCGCCGCAGCCACTATGCCGAAGTCTTCTGGTGTAAATAATCTTGCTAGAATTGCTACCGAGACTAGCTGAAATACATAAAGAGCATATTTACCCAACAAGCTACTGATAATCGCAGATTTAAGTTGCTTTTTCACTGAAGTCATTAAGCGTCATCCATGCTATCGGTGTGATTAAGAAAACATGATTTTTGAAATTGTTTTAGCAACATTATAATTCGTAGTATCAACTGGTTCAGTAAGGATTTCTTTAGTTACCAATTTCTCATATGTAAAGTCAGCTATAGCTTCACCTGGCAACACAACAGTAAAAAGTTCACTTGATATTTCATGGGCTATTTGTAACTGATGGTCATCTGAAAACTCATTATATTTTGATACTCTGGGTACAAAAACAACTTGCTTTTGATAGCCTAACATCAGGTTAATACTGCCGATGCCACAATGGCTAATCACTAAGCTTGAGTTTTTCACTAAAGATTCCATTTCGTCTCTACTGATCATACTTACCACACGACCATTTGCAGGTAACGTAGTCAACTTATTATGGTTCGCCTGAATAACCCACTCTATGCGTTCATCTTTGTAAATAGGTAGTGTGTAGAGCATTTCAAACAAACGTGTGAAGTCGTATTGATTAGTGCCAACGGTAACAAGAATAACCGGAGTTTTACCGGGTAACTTACTCATGGCTTCATAAGTGTTTTCACATAAAATATCAAAACATTTGCCAATATATTGCACATTATTTTGCTTCGCAATTTCTTGCCACTGGCAGAAAAAATCGTCATGCAAGCCATATTTCTTGATTAATCTGCCAGTATTGGACAATTCAACTACCCGAGATAAAGTATCTAAATAAACGAACTTAATCGGCATTACTTTACATAACAAAGCAAAAGGTAAAACAATGGGCCCACCAGTACTAAAAACAACAGCTGGTCGTTCGCGTAGTAGCACATATATAGCAAAAAACAGATTAACAAAATGAATGAAAATATTATGCTGTGTATCCCATATTTTGTAGATATGCCTTATCTTGTCGTTCGTTATATTCTTTTTATTAGAAACTAAGGCAATATTATCGCATGCGCTTGTAGCACACATTGCCTGTGTCAAATGACCGCCTGCAGACGCAACAACCAAAATTTTATTTTTCATAACTCACCAAGACTTAATATATGCATTTGAATAACCCTAATAACCAAAGTATAAATTTGTAACCCAGTCATGTATTAACGCTTTAGTTACATTAAAATTAATTTCTAGAAGGTATTCCACCAACGTTAACATCCCACTAATGCAACATGTAGATGCGCTATTACATATCCACCAGAACAAACATCATATCAAAGGTGGTATTTCCTCTGATGAATCGACATTCAAATATTAATCATTAAAACTCAAAAGTTGGATACATAAATTACCCTCGCTCTATGGATCCTTTATATTGACGAGTTCCAATCTATTTTTAATTAATTTTGCTGGAATACCACCAACAATCGCAAACGGGTCAACATTTTTTGTCACAACTGAACCAGCACCAACAATAGCGCCTTTGCCTATAATTACCCCGGGAAGAACAACAACGTTTCTACCCAACCAAACATCATCCTCAATAATCACCTTTTTTTCTTCTCGATAACCTTGTAGAGACATAGGAATATCGGTACGGGCAAATTGATGCGTGCGACTTAGAATAGAAACGTTTGGCGCAATTAATACGTCATTACCAATTGAAGCCGCTTCTATATACACGTTTTCATTAATACGGCAACCACCACCAAACGTAACTTTATTACCCTTACCAATATAAATATTATTCCCTAACATCGATTTATTGGCATTCTTCGACATGACTTTCAATACTTGAGTGAAATACCAAACCCGCCAATTAGAAAAAACTGGAGTGAAGCGGGCCGAGGGTAATTTACTTAAAATTAAGTAATAAAAAAATATTTTAATCATTTGAACAAACCAGTCCCATTGTATTTATATAATTAGTTACTACCCTTGTTAGGGTAAAATCAGCCAAAAAGTTTTTGCTTACCATTTGAGAAACCGCTTGGCATAATTCGCGGTTATTAAGTTCAATATATTCAAGAGCGGCCTTTATCTCGCCTACATCCTGCTTACCTATACCTATACCCACATCAAGATGGTCAAAATAGCCATCTATGCCAGTGTTTTTAATATATAAAATAGGACAGCCGACTGACAACGCTTCAACGTAAGCCATACCAAAGGTTTCGTTGGTCGCTGGCATTAAAAATCCCTTGCTGCTTGCCATATGTTCTCGTAATACTTGCTGTGAAACTTGGCCCCTCAAAGTAATTTGTGCAGATAAACCACATGCTTCAATTTTTTGAAGGATGATATCTCTAATTTTTTTAGGACCAGTACCATAAATATCAAGGGTTAGCCTTACACCTAGATGTTTTAGTTGAGCTATGGCTTGTATTAATTCCAATATGCCTTTTCGCTTATACTGATGGAAACTTAAAGCGGTGACATAGCTCTCACGCTCATTACAAATCAGCATATGCTTTGATTGCTCAATATCGCAAATATTCGGCAGTAATTTACTTTTCTGTAACTGCTCATCCGTAACATTAAGTATCGATGCGAATTTTTTGCTCGCCCACGCGCTTACCCAAAATATTTGAGTCGCGTTTTTATATACCCTTTCAAAAAATTTATGATGAGCAGATAACCGGCATAAATTGTGTTGGTCAGAGCCACCTCTTATGGATAGTACATAAGGCACATTAAACTTATTGGAAAAATAATATGAAAACACTCCCTCACAAGTTAACTTATGCCCATGAATGACATCTACTTTTAAGTGCCTAATTTTATTAAAGATATAATAAGCACTCAACTTCATTGATAAGTGATATAGGTAGGGCAAAGGGACCGCCCAATAGATAACACTGATACCTTGCTCAAAACTACTTACTGCAACTTTGAAAGGATTAAAGGTGCGATTAATTGAAAGCACCGTATGTACTACCCCCGGCTTCAAATCTTGGCAGCCCCGAATTAAATTATCTACAGCCAAAGTATAGGGATAAGCACTCCCGTCGGGGTAGTCCTTGTGAATATGTAAAATATTCATGCTACAGCCTTTTGTTTTAGTGTTATTCAATAACCCTTTTGAGATTATTTCAAAATAAGTCAATAGATAATCATTCAGCATCACTGCCAACTATTGCATTAACAATACTTGGGATTAATTGTGAGCTATCACTAACTAGCAACCCATCAATTATGATGAATATTTAACGATTGCCTGGCGAATCGTATGACCCTTTTATATTTAGTTATTCTTTGGTACTTATATACTCTTGAAGTCCAAAATTAATATGTGTGTGCAAAATGTATAACCTATAACCTAGTTAATCTGAAGCAGTCCATCGGAGTATAATTTACTGATTTGCATCAGAAATTTTTCTTAAAGCATATTTAAGCAATCCCAAACGTTAAAATATTCGTATTACTCAACTTAATTACCTGTTCAATAAATGCACAGTCACGTGTTCCCTGGCTTTTTTTGATCTAAAAATATTATTGCTTATCTTCATATTTTGAATGCATCAGATTGGAAAACTCGATTCTAGACAAAATTGCACAAAATAGAATCCATGTATATTTATAGATAAAAAAGTCTGTTTCAAACAATGCATGAAAAGATACGAAAACCAATATTGCTATCTCCCATAATTCCAGTCTATGACCAAATTTTACTAATTTATAAATCGTGGTTACAAGAAAGATCGATAAGCCAATCACTCCTAGATTAGAAAAAATATGAATGTAACCTTGATGTGAACTATTAAGGATTTTAAGAAATGAAAACTCAATATCAAAGACGTCCCTGACCTCGCCCGTAGACCAATACGATCCATAGCCGACCCCAAGCCAAAAAAAGTTAATGAATTCCTCGAAAATATAGGCCCATATTTGACCTCGCCCAGTGAACAGCTCAGGGGGCAATATACGAGAATATTCACTAAACGCATCCAATCCTAAGATGTGTAGAAGTAGTGGTATGAAGCTTAATAAAATGAACATCATAAAGAACACTAGGTATATTAAGAATCTCATCCGATGGTGAAAAAAATACAAGCCTAGGGTCAAAATTGCTGTAATTGCTATTGAAGATTTTGATACTGATAGTGCCAAAAACAACAACCAAAGCAAAATCATTGCTTTTGTAGTTATTCTGTGGGTCAGTCCGGTTAACTTATATTGTATAAGAATGGAACTTAAAATTACAGTAAACAGTCCTGCGACGGCGCCCATAGTATTCTTGCCAGAAAAGATACCTGAAAGAGCGCCGCCAGCTGTAAATGCGCCCGCAGGGAATAAAACAATTGCGATGCAATTTCCCATCAGCAACAACGCTGAAAGCTTTATAAAAACACCCTTAAGATCGCCCTGTCGGTATTCTTGTAAATATAGTACTGCAATTGCGCCACCGGCTGCCAACCATAAAACGGCTCTTGAAAAGGTTATGAAAGGATTAGCAGACCATGTAATCGACAGAAAAATGGGTACTGTAACTAAAAAAATATAAGTTTTAAACCAGGCTGGATCACGGAAAATCCCTCGTAGAAAAGCCACGCAAAATATCAACGAAGAAACTGACAACCAAAAAGCACTTCGAAAATTAATCCCACCATTTGCCGCAGTGGCAACCTCTTTACCATATATTGTTGAAAAGCTTTGCAGGTGTGGCGTAAAAAAATTGAATGTGAATAGCAAACAGATCAAGAGCATTACCAAATTAATCTTTTGCCAACCTGAATTATTTTTATATATATTTACAATTGCCATGTTTCAACTGTCATTCCGCACATAATTTAGAAATAAAATATCGCCGTGATTTAATTATTTTCACATGATTATTCAAAAATAAGTTGACGGCGATCACGGATCTTGATCTATTACTCTCTTTTACAAATAAATTTTCATGTCATCAGCTGTTTATACGTCTAAAAGGTTAGACCATCTTGGCTTGGTTGCCGGATTTTTCCAGGAAATTGACCTGGCCGCTATCATTGATACAGCGCTAGGCACCTCTGAGCGCAGACAAGTGGGTTATGGTCATATTTTTACTGCCATGCTATTGAATGGTCTAGGGTTTACCGGACGAAAATTGCATATGTATAACGAGTGCTTTGATGACAAATCGCTTTCCCGACTGTTTGGCGAAGGGGTTGAGGCATTGGAGCATACTATCCGTGAGCAATTAAAAGCGCAGGATGAATACTTACCTGATATGAAAAAGAAGCCAACGCAAACCCCAACGGTTCGCTGGGGTTTGCGGGTATTGATTTGCTTACGATTAATGAGCAGCAAACGCTGCTCTTAAACATTAAAGACAGGCAATCCATTATAATTAAAATTTTAGGTGTTAATTTTCAACGAATATATTCCTAAATTGCTGCGGAATGTCGGTTTCAAACACTTTCTTCTATTAGCTCTAGCCTAACCAAAGCCCTCTCAGAAAATATTTTTACATACCTTGATAAAACCAAAGTACATACTACTAACGGGAGAATATAAAGTGACGATGTTAGATTTAAATACCTCAGGAGAAAAACTAGGGGAAGATGAACCAGATATATTTCAAGTGAATGATCCGCAATAAAATCAATTGATTGAGAAACAAGCCTTAGTTTTCTTAACCAAGGCACAAATAGAGTTCTAGACAATGAGAATAACGAGAAGACTAAACACAACACGGCAATGTGCTGCAGTATTTGATATTCATACCCTATTCCGTTTTGCATTTTTATTTTCAATACTAAAAAAGCGAGCAACGAAGAGATGACACAAACAAATGATGAAAAACAACCTAGCATTGCCTCTTTTATCTTATTTGAGGCCACCATCCCTAGCAATATACATAAAAAATAATATATTAATTTGAATGGTAACGATTCTATAGAAAATATTGCAAGGTCAATTGAGTAAAAATAAAAATATAAATATAAAGTTAAAAAAGCAACAATGAAAAGGAATATGGATCTGTCACTGCTTCCCCAAATCGAAAATAGAAAATATATCAAGATATAATAAAGTATTATGGCTTGTAAAAACCAATATGCTTGATGAGGAAAAAAAACAATTTCGCCGATTGTTATTATATTATCCAAATTTAAATCGCCCATGTAAATCAAGATACCTATTAATGCTGGTACCACAATTATATAAGGTGTGTATATGCGAAGAAAACGTTTACCAATCCACTGAGTAAATGTATAACTTTTTAAGTTATGAACGCTATACCAAAGCCCAAATCCGGATAGGAAAAAGAACAATGAGTTACCTATCGCTCCGCCACTAGCGAAATAACTCAAATTTGATGGGTATAAAGTATCTAGATGGGAATTTACCACTAACACCACGGCCAAAAACCGCATGAAACTTGTATCCAATCTTTGTTTTATTAAATTTGAAATTAACATTTACAATTCACCCTAAATTAATTACCGTTAAACGAATTCATGGAATACACTTTCAGTAGCGCTTTGATGACTAAAATACAATTTTTATTTAATAACTGCCTATAACCGTGCTTGGTAACCACGAATATAATATCCAACTATTTACGAAATCGCTTCACTCGTTTCTACCATTTTCTTATGCTTTAGCAATGGCCACTTGATAAAACAAAACTTTTCACCCAATAAACTGAGCCTTATTACTTTGTACCAACATCCATTTAAGTAGGAAACTCCATAAAATTAAAAATATGCTCAATGCCGAATAAACAAACATATGCAGCATGTTTTTTTATCCAAAATAGTTCTGCTATATTCCCGTAAACAGTCGTTTAAATAATGTATTAGCATTAAATATCTGATGAGAAACCGCACAAAATGAAATAGTTAACACTATCAATACTAGTGAATGACTAACATGTAGATGATGTCGTAGTGTAATTTGGATAGGTTGGTGCATATACATTATAGTCATTGACATCCCACCTAAATAGGCCAATGAATTAGCCAATATCCTTGGAGTCTTAATACGTCTTGAAATACTGAATGTTATGATAACCAACGACAATGACAATATTAAAGCAATAACTGGCATACCATACTCAGCCTGCTTAATATCTATATTGTAAAGGCTTGGATACATATAATAAAACGGCAAAATAAATGCTATTGCAAGTATTGCTAATTTTGGTAAAAAACCTGTTCTGTAAGAAGCACATAAATTTCCTGCAAAGTATATTGGCAGAGTAAAAAGTACAGTATTAAGCGACCAAAACGTCAAAACATCTGGCGTATAAATTGATGTTGTATAAGCAAGGGCTAAACTAATAAGGATACAAGAATAGAATAGTTTTCTATCAAGACCCTGCAGGTAAACATATATAACCTGTGTAAAAAATAAACTTGTTATAAACCAAAAAACTGACAACCAACCTGTTAAACTTTGCCCGCCAAGGAGTGCTGATTCAATTAAAACAATAAGATTGTCTGTGTCATTATTGATTAAAAACGTGGCCAGTATAAGTATTATTGTAAAGCCGGACAAAAAGCTAAAGTATGGTACCAATAATCTCGTTGTTTTTTTCAATATGTAGCTTTTCTTACTAATTGGTTTCTTAAATAAGTATCCACTAAGAAAGAAAAAAATGGGAACATGGAACAGATACAAAAAGTCCCTTAATGGCCCACTCACAATATGCCCGATAACAATAAATAGGATTCCAATTCCTTTTAAAATATCTATCCATTGGTTTCTATCGTCAAGCATTATTGAGGTACCAAAACATTTCTATAATAGCGACTTAGCTTTTCCTGCAAATTGCTCCATGATAAATCATCACTCACAGCAGTAAATTTTACGTCAGGCCCAGCGAGCTTATTGACGATAAAACCTGCACTAATTTCATTTGCGTAAGTTGATATGGAATACATTCCAATTAGGTCTGCGTACTCAATAAAGTTTTCACAGTAAGGCGCTATAACAGGTGTTTTATATGAAGCCGCAAGCAACACGCTGCCTGAATTAAAAATATCTTTAAAGGGCAGCAAACATATCTCAGCGGCATTAAAGTAATATTGAAGATCGTTATCAAAAATAAACTTATCATGAATTATAATATTTTTATTAGCCGCAGCTTGAAGGTTTACTTGATTAAAATACGCCTTACTTTCAAACTTTCCTGCAATAATGAGCACAACGTTATTCAACGCTTTTTCTTCATCAAATAATTTAACCAAAGCTTCTACATTCTTATAAGCTTTAACCTGCCCAATGAATAAACAAACTTTTTTAGACTCATCAATTGAAAAATATTTCTTAGCTGCTTGCTTTGTAACACTATTTTGATAATAGCTTGCATACAGACCATGATGAATGACCGTAGACTGGATCTTTTGTTTGAAATTGAATTTACCAAAAAATAATTTTTCATTTGCCTTAGACAGCGATATGACACCATCGACTAATGGCAGATATGCTGCCCAGAACACTTTACTTAGTTTGGGGTACCTTACGTTGTGTGCCTTTAAGTTATGGGCGGTCCAAATGATTTTTTTACCAAATACTTTAGAAAACATAAGACAAAAAATAAACATAAAAGTATAAAGGTACGCTTTGAGTAAATAGTGACTATTCAGGTACAGCTCGGGCCAATGGATATGAATCAAGTCATAATTTAATGATAAACTACGTTTAAAGCTAAATTCTTTAACATCGACACCTTGCTTTTCGATGCCCGAATACAGTAGATAATTATACGGATTAGAATCTTTATTTTTATATGCTGGAAATGCTAATATTTTAATCATCTGCAAGTCATATCTCTATTCAAGCGACCCTTCGATACATTGCGGCTTTTTTTGTCATTTGCACAACCAGCTACTGCTAACCATTTGCAAAAAAAACAATCAGCAAAATTGCTTTTTTCCATACATCCAGGTACTAACATATTACCCTCATCAAAGAATATGTTGGTTTTTAGTAACTCTTTAATTAAAGCCATTCACATCTGCCCAAAAAGTATTCATAAAAGTTAATTTTTTAATTTTCATGACTTAACATTCACGTAGAAGTCGTATCAAAACTATCCCGATAAAACTGTGAGCCTTAAATGGCTACCGTATCAAATACAACATTGCTTCAAGACTAAATACGAACATTTATGCTGTGCGATGTTTATAACGTAAGTTATTTTTATTATCTTCACTAAAAGCCGTACCCATTGCCTCATAATGATCGTTCATTTTGATCTCTATATAATTTCTGAGTTGTAATTCAAAACGCACGGTACTAAATTGTTTGGCATGGGCTGATATTTCTTTGGCGGATTGTAATTCAGTGCCATCACTGAACTTATTCACGGCTTCTATAATTGATGCTGGTGTTTGCGAGTAAAAATGAATGCCGGTTTCTCCATTTTTAACGGTATCGATTAAACCACCTTTTCCAAAGCCAATTACAGGCGTTCCGCAAGCTTGAGCCTCCACAGGTACAATCCCAAAGTCTTCTTCAGCGGCATACACAAAAGCCTTAGCTTTCTGTATATACACTATTAATTCTTTGTATTCGACATAACCAAGCAATGTAACGTTGCCAGGTAAATTCTCTTTGATCTTGCGATAATCGGGACCTTCACCTACCACCAGTAGTTGCCTATCTGGCATTTCCCTAAATGCATTTATAATTACGTCGACCTTCTTGTAGGGGACTAATCTTGAACACGTTATAAAGTAATCTGCTTTGTCTTCACATAATGCAAATCCTTCGGTATCAACAGGGGGGTAAATGACATCTGCATTACGGCTATAAAATTTTTTAATTCTTCTTTTTATAAACGTTGAATTCGCAATAAAATGATCGACTGCAAAGGATGAACGAACATCGAAATTTCTAATCTTATTTAGTACATGACGAATAAAAATCGATTTCAACCCATGATCCATTCCGCTTTCTTTTAAGTATTGGTTTTGCAAATCCCAGGCATACCTAACGGGTGAATGACAATAACTAATATGTAACTGATCAGGCCCAGTAATCACGCCTTTCGCAACACAATAACTACTCGAAATTATTAACTCATATTGACTCATATCTAACTGCTGAATAGCCATTGGCATTAAAGGCAAATAATTTCGATACTTTGTTTTCGCAAAAGGTAATTTTTGAATAAATGACGTTGTCACATCATTTTTTACACCAACAGATTCAAGCTGATTCGGCGTCATTCCATTAACTAAGGTAAAAACATCTGCCTCGGGGAAAATGTTTAATATTGACTTTAGGACTTTCTCAGCGCCCCCCATTTCTGTTAACCAATCATGTACTAAAGCAACTTTCATTAACATTTTCCTTTTGTGTGACACTTTTTAATCCATTCAGCTTTACTACAAATAAATCCAGATGCGCCAGTGACTAAACACTTCACAAGTCGTTCTCGCTAAAATTAGCCGCTAAAGACAAACCACGGGCAATACAATAATAAGCAAAGCCATTTTCTGCCATACGCGATGGGTTAAACATGTTGCGGCCATCAAATAAAGCATGGGTATTTAATTTTTCTTTAATTAGACCGAAGATCCGGTGATCTGAATTTTGCCACTCGGTACAAATGACTAAGGCATCGGCAAGAACAGTTGCCTGCACTAAACCTACATAACCAATACCGCAAAATGTAACCTTCATTTTAAATCCTTATAACAAATCAGTACGCATTCTTGTCATTGAAGCTTCTAAATACCGTCAAAATCACTATTTTAAAATCCAGCCAAAGTGACCAATTTCTGATGTATTCCAAGTCGAACTCAATCCTGGCTTTCATTTTATCTACGGTTTCTGTTTCTCCGCGGGCACCGTTAACTTGAGCCCAACCGGTTATGCCGGGTTTAACTTTATGTCGTAACATGTAGAAATCGACGATTTTTCGGTATTCTTCATTGTGCGCTACAGCATGGGGTCGAGGGCCAATGACCGACATGTCGCCCTTGAGAACGTTTATAAATTGTGGGAGTTCATCTAACGATGTTCGGCGTAAAAAGGCACCGACCTTTGTGATTCTGGTATCACCTTTTTTGGCTTGTGTGACGACAGCGTCATTTTCTGTGACTGTCATGGATCGGAATTTCCACATCCTGATTTTTCTTCCGTTTAAACCGTAACGGTCTTGCTTAAATATGACAGGTCCTTTGGACGTAAATTTTATCCACACAGTAATCACTAACATTGGGATAGTGATCAACGTCATGATCCCACAGGCGAGTATTAAGTCCTCTAATCTTTTGACTACGGCTAAACCTCCTTTCATAGGGTTGTCGTAAACACTAATGGTTTGAATATTGCCCACATGGGACATTTCACCGTGCATGAGGCAATACATAAAGAGGTCTGGGACAACATGAACTGTTGCTGTTGAATCACCGAGCGCGAATAATATATCTTGAATTCGCATTTGCGCTAAAATGGGCAGCGTAATATAAACCACATCATATTTTTTCATTTTGACGTTTTTGACGTTTTTGATACCTTCGGCAATATTTCCTCGCAAATAGTAGTGATACTCCTCATCTAATCGCAACTTCTCTCTGTCGTCATAGAATGCGGCCAACCGGTAGCCGGTTTCTGGGTTATCCATTACTTCTTTGGCTAAACGAATACCTTTTTCAGATAATCCAAAAATGACTATATTGCGAGTATTGAAACCTTTACGACGCATGTTCCACAAAAACAATTGAAAACAATAGCGCCATGTTATCAGTGTAGTAAGTGTTGAAAACATCCACAGCAAAAGTGAAGTGCGAGAATAATCTTCGGTGGTTTTGGATAAAAATAGATAGGTCAGCACTACAAAGCCTGAAAAAATCCAGCAAACAAAAGTATAAAATATGACTTCATTAAAAAAACCTGCACGCCAAGAGCGATATAGCGTAAATGATTCTGCAAAGAGCTCGAAACCCGCTGAGGCAACGAGTGATAAAGTGAAATAAGCCAGTGTGTAATTTTGTGAATACAAAACCACGCTCAAATACAGTAGCGTCTGTATTAACATAATATCAATTAACCGATAAGCCGCAGCAAACTTATTGGTGTTGTTTTTTATCACCCCAGATTGTTGAGTGTACATTGTTGCTTCCTATCTAATTCTGTTTCCAGAAAATCCATTTACTATAAGACTTGCAATCTTGAACCGGTCACTCCGCACATAATTTGGAAATAAAATATCGAGCATTTATTGACCGACATCGCTGCGATTTAATTATGTTTACATGATTATTCGAAAATAAGTTGACGGCGATCAAGTATCTTGATCTATTACTCCCCTTTGCGAGTGAATTTTCATGTCATCAGCTGTTTATACGAGTAAAAGGTTAGATCATATTGCCTTGGTTGCCGGGTTTTGCCAGGAAATTGCCCCCGCCGCTATCATTGATAAAGCGCTAGGGACCCGTAAGCGCAGACAAGTGGGTTATGGTCATATTTTTACTGCCATGCTGATGAATGGCTTGGGTTTTACCGGACGAACATTGCATATGTATAGGGGGTTCTTTGATGACAAACCGGTTTCACGACTGATGGGCGAAGGGATTGAGGCATCACATATCAATGATGATGCATTGGGCCGTTGTCTTGATGCACTTTATGATGCACTTTATGATGCAGGTGTTTGTGGTCTGTACCAGAAAATTGCCGAAAAGGTCGTTGGCCACCTCAAACTCCCCTGTGAATTCACCCCTTAAGATTCAACCAGGGTGTCTGGCACACTAGGCATTATGATGATGTTGAGTAGTTTTGGCACTATGCACAGTAAAAGAGCGTTGGATTGCTTTGGTGCAATTACTGCACTAAATCGAATAAAACGAGCATTTTAATGATGACGTATAGCTTCCCCTACTTGAAATATATAACGTCCAACAACCGTCCACTCTCATGCAAGGCTCTGTTACTTCACGATGCATTTAATTCTGGAATGTAGGGTGGTATTCCACGCATAATATTGTTCGCCAGGCTGCTTAAAAACCTGTATCATCTTGGCGTCACAATCTAGTGGCATAGTTATCGCATAGTTATCGGATAGTTATCGCATAGTTATCGGATAGTGGAAAGCGTGTAGTCTTTGTGTGTTTTAAGGTAAAGCCCAGACCTATAACCGACAAGTTTACAAAACCCTAATGCAACAAGGACAGAGGAATGTATCAGCATCTACTTTTTAATAGCCAGCGATTAATCAGTACCACTGTCAGCACATGGTTACTTCAAATTAGGATGTTGTTGCTTTGATAACACATTCTCGCACTATTCAGGATGCCCCGGCTATTCGGGAGCTATTGTCACGTATGCCTAATGCAGTAGCCGAATCATTCAATGAAGTACAGCTAAGCCACCTGTTAACGGCAGTAGGCGCCAGAAGTTGGGGCAAACACAAAATTGACGCGCGCGGCACATTCAAAATACCGTTTTATCCCTGGCGTTTTTATTACGTGTTGCTTATGGGTAAAAATCACCGGGGATTAAGCCGCAAAGAAAAACAGCTTTCATTACTCACCAGCACCCTAGTGCTTAGTGTCTTCTTAGTACTTTGCGCATTAGGTGGTTTATTACTGCTTTATCTTATTAAGTCTGCTATGGGGATCGATTTATTTTCTGGATTTTCTCTGGGAATTTGGACGTGGTTCAAAGGGGTATGGGCTTAGTAGTGAGTAGTTTAGGTAATAAAAACAATCTGATTTTGTGTCTCACCGCTATATGTGTTGCGATTGCTTTACTGCTGCCATCATCGGCAGGTGCTCAAGAGCGCCAGGGTTTGCTGTTAAATGCGGGCTTGTCGGTAATAAATGATTCGAACATCACCCGTACCGCCGAAAAAACACCGGATAAAGCAGCTATTTTTTCGCCACAACTACAATTTTTCAACAGCATCGGGCAACACAACTTCATATTCGGTTATCAAGGTGATTTTGTCGTCTACGATGATAATACCCAATACAACTATAATGATCACCAGCTCAACCTCCGTGCGATATTTGATCACAGTTACCGGATAAATTCTGAGTTTACACTCGGTTACCAGCAGCAAGTAGAAGAACCCGGTATAAACAACGCGCTAAACCAATTAAGCACCGAGTTTACTAAGCTAACGGGCAAATCAGCTGCGGCTAAATTGTACTATGGCACCCCTGCCAGTACCGGGCAATTTGTCTTCGGCGTGGATCACAATCAACTACGTCATACCAATAACCAGCAAAGTTTTCGCGACCTTGATCGAAACACATTCACAGGTACGTTTTTTTATCGCATGGCACCCAAAACCCGGCTGTTACTTGAGGCCAGCGTTGCAAGCTTAGACAATGTTACGGAAACGCTGTTTGCAGATTTTTCAGGTGACGAAAACCGATACCTAGCCGGGGTAGAGTGGGAAGCTACCGCCATTACCAGTGGCACCTTTAAGGTGGGTTACCAGAAAAGAGATTTTGAAGATCCTCAATTTATTGATATAGGCGGTTTGTCTTATTTTTTAGACATGGTGTGGAAACCCAATACTTACACCAATATAACAATCGGTGCACAGCGCACAACACAAGAGTCTGCAGAGCAAGACATCGGCGGTTTTATCACTACAGGCTATTCATTGGGCCTTGATCACGCCCTTAGCGCGCGTACCCAATTGAAGGCAACGTACTCACTAGACGAGTTTGATATTATCGGCGCACAAGACAGAACAGACAAAATGAAAAATATCATATTAGGTGTCAATCTCAGCTTAAGAACATGGTTGGACATTAGCCTGGAATATCGCCATTTTGCACGCAGTTCCAACGATGAGATTTTTGACTTTTCATCTGACACCGTAGAATTATCACTAACAAGTAAATTTAACTAATAACTAAACAAAACCGTAAGCAGATTTACAAATAGATTTAAATGAACGGATTAACAAGGTAATAACCATGAAACTACGCAGTATTATTCCTAGCTTAGTACTAAGCCTGGGCTTAAGTTTTGCCGCAATAGCGGCCGATAACGACGATAACAGCTATCGGCTTTCCTCTGATGATGAAATATCCATTACGGTATTTAATGAGCCAGACATGAGCATCGACAAAATAAAAGTCAGCACCAATGGCAGCATATCCATGCCCTTACTGGGCCAGGTAACCGTTAAAGGGTTAACTGTCACCGAGCTAGAAAAAACACTCAGCATCAGACTGTTAGACGGGTATTTAAAAAAGCCGAATGTCACTGTCAGCATTACAGAATACCGACCCTTTTATATTAGTGGTGAAGTAAAAAATCCAGGTAGCTACCCTTACCGCAAAGATCTCACCATTGAAAAAGCCGTTACCCTAGCCGGTGGATTTACTGAAAGAGCAGCAAAGAGCACCATTACCTTAGTGGCGGAACAAGCAACCCGTAATGTAAGCTCAGCCCCACTGAATAATGCCGTTAAACCAGGTGATGTGATCACCGTTCGCGAAAGTTTTTTTTAGGAACGTAAGATAATGAATGCTGCTGTTATAAAGAGTAATAATACTGATACTACAAATGCCCAAGCAAGCCAGGGTCTCATGTCACAAAACACCTTTGAACAGGAAGAAGTGATCGACTTATCCCAATATTGGCGCACCATTAAACGGGCTAAATGGGGCATTATCTCTATCACCCTGTGCGCTTTAATCATTGGCGGGTTAATAGCATCTTCGGCGGTGCCCATGTTCAGGGCCACTACAAAAATAATGGCCGACCCACAACAGCCCAATGCCGACCGCAGCCAGCAATATGTTGCCACTGCCCTGGTATTTTTGTATTACGAAACCCAATACGAAATTATTCAGTCTCGCAACATTGCTGAAACCGTGGTGGATAAACTCAATTTAGTTGAAAAGTACAAAGCACAACGTGCCAGCCAACCGGCTAAAAAGCCAGGCTTTGTCGATACGATTAAAACAGAGCTAAGCGCCCTGCTAGGTGATGGCGAAAAAAAGGCTAAACCAAGTGCGCCCACAGACGCCGACATACGCTTAATGCTGGCCTCGGGCATACAGGGAAGCATTGAAGTAAGCGGCGGTAAACAAAGCCAAATCATTAATATCAGTTATACCTCCGATGACCCTCAAAAAGCGGCAGAGATCATTAACGCTTTGTCGGACGCTTACATACAATTTGGCCTAGAGTCACGCTTGAGCGAAGTTAAAAACACCCAAAGCTGGTTGAGCGAGCAGTATGACCAACTTAAAACCCAGCTTCGAAATTCTGAATCGAAATTAAGTGAATTTAGAAACCAACAAGGCATGGTTGATACTGCTCAGCAACAGCGGATGGCCAATACTCAGTTGCAAACCCTGAATAGCGAGTTGATTAAGGCCCAAACACAATTGAGCTTGGCTGAAGAGCAGTATCTTGCCATACAGAATGTTAAAGCCGATTCGAAAAGTTTATATGCTATTGGTCCTGTGCTGCAAAACGCTACCGCCAACGACATGGTAAAACAAGAAGCCAAACTGTCGCAACGGGTCAACGAACTTGAAGAGCGCTATGGGGCAAAACACCCCAGAATGATTGCCGCCCGCTCAGAATTAAACAG
>JAWUXU010000034.1:0-9593 GCA_034111145.1 Paraglaciecola sp. | reverse complement strand
AAAATACTTGCTCTAACTTTGTTGACCAGTGCAATGCTGCTGATCGCAACGTCGGTGACGTTTCTCGTAGGTGAATATATATCAAAGCGTGAGTCGCTGCTTGAGTCTAGTACTACCTTGGCCAATGTATTTTCTATTAATTGTGCTGCTGCGGTTATCTTTAACGATAGAGACGCAGCACAGGAGATACTATTGGCCTTAGCTGTGGATCCAAAAATAATTTCAGCACAAATTCCTCTCAACGATATGCCGTTATTTGCTCAATATTCGAACCCAACTATTCATACAAACGTCGCTTTATTGCCAAATAAAAACCAACATAGCATAAATATTGATGGGAATGTACGTTCTGTATTGGAAAATAAAGAGACCACTAAAGAATTACTAAATGATTATCTTGCTGTAAGCAGTCCAATTATTATCGAAGATCGAATGCTGGGAGTTATCAGTATTCAAATAGACTTAAAGCCATTGAATAAAAGCGTTTTAAAGAGGGGAGGTATTGCAATAATATTTTTGTTCCTTGTGTTCATCTTGATTTATTTCATGTCAAAATATTTACAAAAATTAATCAGTTATCCAATAGATAATTTATCCGAAGCGATGAAAAATGTGTCTACTTGCGGTGATTACTCTCACCGTGTACAAAGGGTTGCAAATGATGAGTTGGGTTTTTTGAGCGATGGTTTCAACAATATGTTGGAACAAATTCAAGGTCGCGATGAAAAACTAGATGCTACGCTACAAGAGCTAAAATTAGCCAAGGATACCGCTGAAGCAGCGACGAAAACGAAATCAGATTTCCTGGCCAATATGAGTCATGAAATACGTACTCCTATGAACGGTGTAATAGGTATGACAACACTATTACTTCTAACCGATCTGAACACTAAACAGCGCCATTTTGCAGAAACAATAGAGGTGTCCGCTCACTCGTTACTAGTCATTATTAATGACATTCTGGATTTTTCAAAAGTCGAATCAGGGAAATTAAGCATTGAACTAATCGATGTTTCTTTCGCTAATTGTTTGTGTTTATCCAAAGATTTATTGCTGGAAAATGCAAAAAAGAAAAACTTGGAAGTACAGTGTTGTATTGCTGAAGACGTGCCTCCTAGTGTGAAAGCAGACGAAGGACGAATTAGACAAATATTGGTAAACTTGATCGGGAATGCTATCAAATTTACCGATTCAGGGAAGATCAATGTAGATGTTTCAGTGGAAGGTAAAAATACGACATTAGTGACCTTGTTGGTTGAGGTACGCGATACGGGTATAGGTATTGCTCCTTCGAAACAAAAATTGATATTTGATAATTTTTCTCAGGCAGACAGCTCTACAACACGTCGATTTGGCGGTTCTGGATTAGGATTAACTATATCCCAGCAATTAGTCGAATTGATGGGAGGAGAAATCGGGGTTGACAGTGAGGAAGGTAAGGGATCTCGATTCTGGTTTCGCCTACCTCTGCAAATATCGACGAACAAGGTTCAGCCATATTTTAATAAACAGGAAAAGTCATTGGAGCAAGCCTCAGAAACTGACGATGTGTATGAGTATAAAGAACAAAAATATGATGCCTGTATATTGGTTGCTGAAGACAATGTAGTTAATCAGTTAGTTATTGAAGGCATATTGCGTTTATTTGGTTGCAAAGCAATTATTGTGGATAACGGCATCACTGCGGTTGATCAATTTAAAAAACAAAAAATAGACATGATACTGATGGACATTCAAATGCCCAAAATTTGTGGCATTGAAGCAACATCAATAATACGTAACTTAGAATCGAGTTCCCACTTTGATACCCATGTGCCCATTATCGCGTTAACAGCTAATACAATGCAGGGAGACAGAGAAAAATATCTGTCTTCAGGAATGGATGATTATTTAAGTAAACCGATTGTTATGAGTAAAATTTCGGTGGTATTTCAACGGTGGCTAAGCCATCTCAAGTTAAAATAAGGGGTGTAATACTATGCAAACTAAAATAGCGGTAAAGATGAAAGGTCATATTAACACGTTAGTATTGGGACTTAGCTTGTCGCTGTTGTCTGCCCCTAGTATATCACAAAGCGTACCTTCGGACTTGTTGGATTTGAGCATTGAAGATTTATTCGCAGCTGAAATAGAAGATACTTTGTCACAGGTCGCTAAATCGAACTTAGGAGAACCCAGTCGTTGGCGATTACAATATCGATTTTTAAGGGCAGAATTCGGTGATTATGGTGATGGCACTAGAAAACTGTCTAATGATGAAGTATTGTTTTCACCTGGCACCGAGACGCGCACAGACAAAAACTTCCCAGTGGTACCTACTACCATTACGCAGGAAGTGCATGCAATCGTAGCTAGCTATAATTTCGAACGCAATATACAGGTAATGATTTCAGCCTCCTATGTAAAACAAAGCACCGATCATATAAGTATCATATCTGGCTATGATTTTTTTACGATTAATTCAAGTGGCATTGGTGATGTATCCGTTATTGGATCCTACGATTTCAACTCCTCGCTGGACACTAGCTGGCAATTTGGAATAGGCGTGAGTCTGCCAACTGGTTCGATCGACAAAGAAGGAGATACGCCACGGGCTCCAGGCTTACAGCAGCTGCCCTATACCATGCAGGTAGGTTCTGGCACCTACGACATGCCCATCAATATTGCTTATGCCCGTGTGCTAAATAGTTTTAACTGGGGGGGAGAGTTGGCTGCAAAAGTTCGTTTTGGTAAAAATGACCGTGATTATCGCTTAGGAAACCGAGTGATGTTTACCGGTTGGATACGTTTTAAAACCTTTCAGTGGGTTAAACCTTCATTAAAGTTAACGTTCGAGCATTCAGGTAGTATTCATGGATTGGACAGTGAACTATTAGTGCCAGCAGCCTTCCCTTACCCAGCCCCAGTAACCAATCCAAAATTGTTTGGTGGTAAACAGGCAAATATTATTTTGGGTCTTAGATTTCCTCTAAAATCCGCCAGACAATCTGTTGACCTTGAAATTGGTAAACCTATCTATCAGTCATTGAACGGACCACAAACGCGAGAGAATATCTTTTTTGGCGTTAAGTTTAACTTGAATTTATAGTGGTTTATGTCAGATTTTTTGCTATGCCCAAAAATTATTATTGGGCTTGGTAAAAAGTAACTATATAGCTTCTACTACTTTTAATCTGAGGACCCCCGGAATTAAAGCAAATTCTCTGACGTAATAACCGATAAACGACGTTAGCTATAAACATAGGTAAATTCCCCAACACTGATATGAAGTTTTTGTTAATGCATTGAGGTCTTTACAGCATGTTTTACACTTATAAATGTTGATGTTAACTTTACCTCTGTTGATCTCTAGATTTACCTCAATCCGCAGAAATATGTGAGCTAGTATGTTTATCTCAAAGTTACCTAATATTTCCCGTGAATCATCATACTGAGTAACAATTAAAATCACTCTCTAACAAAGTGAAAGATCATCGAATACGTATGTTTTTATTAGCCGTAGCGCATTTTAAATCAGCTAAAAATAGAGCCAAAGTTGCCAGAAATCTGAATGTTAGTCTAAGAATGGCCAAAGAGTGGATTGCAAACTTATATTCAACAAACGTTTACGTCAACTATCATCAAAATTCGATTTATAATTTACTCAAATCACTGAGTATCAGTTGGCCGACAAGTCGCTCGAAACGCCTTAAGCAATCTAAGGATGTCCAATAAGACTTTAAAAAAATGTAAATTGAAGCGTTCTAGTTGATCCCAAGACGTATTGTATGTTGATCACGGGCACAAAAGCACCAGTCGATGACCTGGGCGCAAAGACTTAAACGGGTTTTTGGGATAAACATAGAAACCTGTGAGAAATGCGGTGGTGGGAGGTTATAGCCAGGCCGATTTGCACAGCGTATGCTGCCCCGCAGAGGGTAGACACAGGGATATGTCTAATGAACATCCATCGGTGATCCATAAGATACTCAGTCACCTGAATACAAAAAAATGACGAAGCAGTTGAATTATTGCCCCCACAAAGTCGAGCACCGCCTCAGAATAGGTTTGTTTAAATAAAAATCGTTTATCATCATAAACAAAAGCAAAATTTAAAACTGGTTTGCACAACCATTTACCTAACATCTCACCTAACATCTCACCTAACACCTTGCCTTAATTGGCAGGCGCTTGTTTTGAATTCTTAATTCTGTCAAAGCGGTTTGGTCATAAAGGAAAATAGCTGAATTTCACTTTATGAAAAATGATTTTTTCTTTTACCTATAGCCAAAGAAGACGAGTATATTAAAGCGTCACTACCCGAATACTTAACGCAATAAACACCACACCGGCGATCTTGTCGATAAGCGGGCCTTTTTCAGCTAATGCAAAACGCTCACGGGTACCGTGAACCAAACCGGCCACAATAATATACCAAATGGTATCGATGGCCAGCACGGTTCCAGCCATTAAGGCACCGCTACTGAAGTTCATTCGCTCAGGAGTGATAAACTGACTGAACAATGCGACAAAAAATACCGCCAACTTGGGATTTAGAAAAGCAATGGAAAAACCATCTCGGGCAGCAGCATAATAACTGGCAGGCTGATTTGAAACGCTATCGGCCGTAAACGGACTGCCCTTGGACATGAGCGCTTTTACCCCCATATACAGCAAATATAAAGCCCCCCCATAAACCAGGCCCTTAAATAGCAACGGCGAACTTAACAGTAAACCCGACAGCCCAACGATGGTTAACACCGCATAAACCCCAACACCCAACCCATGACTCATGGCCACCACTATACCGTGTTTGGTAGAATGAATACTGTGTCTTAATACCACAGCCAGACTCGGCCCCGGCGACATCGCACCTAATACACAAATTGTGAGCAGTGATAACCAGTCGGTGAGTGTCATACTTTAATCAACCCTGTTAGTTGCTGTAATAATGCTACGTTTTTTACTGGTCTTGCCACTGAATGATCCTCATTTTTCCAGTACCTTAATGGTTTCTATGCCATTGTGTACAGCAACAAAACCTTTTGAAGGCCATCCAAATTTGGGGGTGGACCAAAGGTTAAAAAAAGCTGACTGCCATCTGTATTCGGACTGCCATCTGTATTCGGACTGCGATTGGCCAACGCCTAACCAATTCCGTGGTTAAAAATCAACTCATCATAAAACCCAAACGAGTAAGATAAAAGGTGCTGGTCGCGTGCATCGGTGCCGATTGGGTAAATAATTATATCGCTACATTACCTCTATCGGTGTGTAGATCCCAATGGTATTTGGCTTTGGCATCAAACTATTATTTAAATAACGCAATGAATCACTCGTCTCTAGTAGGTTAGCCACCTAAGCGATACTGTCGGTGACGATGCTTAATTATTTAACAATTCGTATTAAATGTAGCTATATATGTATCACTAGGCCTACCGCTCCTCTAGTCAACCAGGCTTTATAATAGGTAGAATAACGCTAGTCATATCGTGCTTACGATAAGGTGAATTTCTATAGTACGCAGCTTTGTTAATTTGTTTCCAAGTGGCCAGAGCGCTGTTTGCAAGCGAGTGACTTAGGCTGTTTTAAAAACAAATTGGCCGAAACGCAAGAAAAGTGTCACGTATTAAAGGGCCATCTCGTCAGTCGGCCCTAAGGGACTTATTTTGGACTTTTTGCTATGTAAACCAATATCGTTTTTGTGCTGAGTCTTCAATCGACATCAATTTTGATCGCAGTGTTGATTAAGGTACACTGCTTCGTATCGATTCCTGCTTATTGTAGTGTTTCCATGCTTCACTTAGAAAATATGCCTGAATGTTATCAACATCCTTGCGATCGAGCAGGTCCGCGAAACTCGCCATGCCTTTGGCAGCAAAAATACCGTCTAGTACAATATTTGGGTAAATATCGTGAATGATCTTATCAGAATAGCGTAGATCTTTAATCGAATAGGAACCCACAACTAATAGGCCGTGGCACACCCCACAGTTTCGATGATAGGTCTTTTTGCCTGCAATAACTTGCTGCTCACTAAACTCCAGTATCGGTCGCTTTGCTAGCTCTGGATGACGCTTTTTGGGAATGGGAACCTTATTTTCCCCACCTAATTCAAAGACCAACAGACGACCGTTATTGCCATAAGTATGATGGGGTACATTGGGGTCAAATGTAATGGCAGCACCTCCGCCCCAACCTGCCAATACAGCAACATACTGCTCACCGTCTACTTGATAAGTAATAGGTGGCGCGATGATCCCTGTTTTGATTTTTTTTGACCATAACACCTCTGAAGTGTCTGCTTGTAAAGCAAAAAAATGACCATCACCACTACCCTGAAACACCAGGTTGCCAGCAGTTGCCAATAGCCCACCGTTGCTTGTTGTAATATGCTCCTTACTCCAGAGAACTTTACGAGCAACAGGATCCCAGGCTTTGAGCATACCTTTGCCGGCAGACTTAGTAATATCTAGTCCTGTTTCTTCAACAATATTGGCCAGTTTCGAAAACTCATTGCCGGTTGTAATGGTGTTGGCACATTCTTCCTGTACAATTTTGAACGGCGTAAGGCCAGTTTTGCCGTGCAGGAGACTGTCAAGTTTGGTCAAACTCTCAATTTAGCGACGCACACATCCGGCAGATCCTGCTTTGCATCGATTGCTTTGATATTTTTATTTCGTTTTATCGCACTAATGGCTTGCACTGTATAATCGGTTGCCACTTGCATATAAGACATTTGCGCACTATGGCCGGTGCCAGTATTAGGGTCATTCACTTTACAATAGTTGCGGTAACCAGAAACGGTGATTCCCGTATAAGAGACAGCCTTTTTCCCCATTCGCAGTTGAGGTTTCGCCTACCTAGTTCATAGACCTGAAATGTCAGCGCCTTTGTGCATTAATGTGGCTATACTTACTACTGTTAATAAGCCGTTTTTAGGGCTGAGAATTCTAAGTTAGCTCAATTATTTAACGCAGTTTTTTTCAACTTCTGGATCTGGAGATAACTATGTTAAAGACTAAATATATTATGTTTGTAGGGTTTTGTTTTGTTTCATTATCACTCATAAGCTGTGCATCAACGAAATTTGTTACTGGTTGGTCGCACAGTTGCACTTTACTTTGTGACAATGCAAGCACGGGGTTACCCGAAGAAATACAACGCACTGGTAAGAATACTGATTATGTTGCAGTTTGTAAGGCAATAGAGACAACCTGCAACGCTGGTCGCTCTGCGGCATGCACAAATACTGCTGATTGGACCAATGCAAATGAACCCTTGTATTCAGGCTGTACTGCAGTAAGTTTTGGTGCATGCACTGAAGGTTGTGCAATTGAATAAGTGTTTAAACTCGAATTGTTACCAACTTAACAAGCCCTTTCTGGGGCTTGCGTTGATACATAAAAGCCCATCCACCAAAAAGTCCTGCTATACACTGCATCGCAAAACCGAGTGGTTCTCTAGCACCTGCGATAATAGTGACATTTAAGATTGGTTGCATGGCAAGGTATTGTCAACTTATCTAGCTGAGCCGAGTAAATTCAGCCAAACACATATTAAGCTAAATTTTGGACACAACTACCCCTATCTAGTCACCTGAATACAAAAAATGAATATGCCCACGCTCATAGCTATAACGGGTTGGACTGTCTTTATTATACAGAGCCATAGATCTGTTAACGAGTCGTTTTCGCGACTCAGAGCTGGAATGAGTGTGGCACTCAAAAATTACTGAGGCGAAAGCCAATAGTAGTAGCCTTCCATGAACACGCCAGGCTACAACGCTTTAATTCAGATGAGTGACTAGTGCGTATTCACACCAACGACGTGATTTTTAGGAGCATATGAATAATCAGCTGCAAAGGATGGAACAAGCACAACGATTTACTTAGTTGAAATAAAACATAAGGGATGACGCATACCTGCTTGACCGGAGAGGGCTAATGAGTGACCCCGCAGGTTATATTATAATTTGTATTCAATTCTGAAGATATTATTATGGCACATACCTTCCGTACAGGAATAAAGGGGGAGTGAAGTGGGCTATTCTTTAATTAAATTGAGTCGTCAATCTTTTACAAATTAGTCTAATGAATTATAAAGAACCTGCGGGTGCAGAGCGCTTGAAATCTATACTTAACCTTAGTTAACTGAAGCAAGCGCTCTACCCCTTAAGATCTAGAGTGACTATTCAATCCCTTTATTTCCATTTTTTTTCTGATAGTTGTTCATATTTTAATGACCTACATGAACCAAAATAACTTTATCTTCCGTTCTATTGTCATTGCTTATATCCGCAATATCCCTGATGATTATTTTAGTTTCTTGATTTAAATACCTCTTATAGGTGTATTTTTTAAGATAGCTGTAGGTCAAATTAGCCTGATATTTTTTTGAAAAGTTTGCCAATATCTGATCGTTGCAATGTATTCCATTTACAATGTATTTTTTACGTCTTAGAACACCTCCTGCACTAACTCTTGAGAGACGTATCAATACTTTCTTTAATGCTTTCACCTCATTGCTGCCTGCAAGCACACAGATTTTTGTATCAATAGAATTATCCATGGCAACAAACTTATATTGAACAGCGTAAGTTTTATTCATCATAAATATTGATGCTGTAATTATTAGTAATTGAATTAATTTCATACCTTTGATTCCTGTTATTACTCATGGCAGCAGGTAAATAGGTTGCTAACATTGAGTATAATTAGCTAAGTAAATTTGCTTTTCGTTAAAAAACTCCTTGTACGAATTTTAGACTACACTTGTACTATAGTTAGATCTCACTTGCTTAATCTATTCGTTACCTATTCGTTACCTATTCGTTATCTATTATTTACTATGAATTAGTTACTGGTTTAATATCTCATTGTTATCACGAGCAAAAATGGATATGACGATGCAATGTAGAGATAATCGATAAGGATGATACAAACCAAATGACATTCATATTCAATAGCTGCGAACTGCAAACTGATAATTTCACTTTACAAGTCAATGGTGTGAAGACATTAGTCGAGCCTCATGTCTTTGATTTAATTTTGTACTTGATTGACCATAGAAATAGAGTGGTAACTAGAGGAGAGTTGTTTAAGAGTCTTTGGGCGGGGCGTGAAGTTTGTGACGCTACCTTAAGTAATACTATAAAATGTGCCCGAGCTTATTTAGGGGACGATGGTGAGCAACAAACAATAATAAAAACGACTCGAGGACGTGGTTACCAATTTATTGCCGAGGTACAAGCCATATCTGGTGAAACTAAAAGCCCAAACGTACCTGTAACTTCTCTCAATACTATTAGCTCAATTATTCCAACATCCCTTAATTCCGCGAATTATTTAAAGTTATTATTGTTAGCCTTTATTCTGTGTTTTTTTATTCTTAGCTACAAAACATTGTTACCTTTCAGCAAAAAAACTGAAGACAAAGCTACAACTAACCACGACTTAATCGCTGTTCTACCATTTGAAAACCTTAGTGGGATGAGAGCTAATAAATATTTTACCGATGGTGTCCATGAAGAGTTACTCACTCAAATTTCACACATTAAAAACATTGACATCATTTCTCGAAACTCAGTAATGAATTACAAGAATACAAATAAA
>JAWUXU010000033.1:0-51475 GCA_034111145.1 Paraglaciecola sp. | reverse complement strand
ACAGATAAACGCAACTTCACGAAACGGTTTTCACTTTCAACCCAAAAACGGTGGGATTGAAGATTTGGCAAAAAACGACGACGGGTCGAATTTTTAGCGTGAGAACGGTTGTTTCCTACCGCTGGACGCTTGCCTGTAACTTGACATACTTTGGCCATGGCCTTTGTCTCCAAACAATCTAAAAAAATTTAGCTCTGATTCACATTTAATTGTAATCAATCTATGTGTCAGATAACGCTATTAACAAGAGGGCGCATTTTATACAGTAAACACTAAGGTAGTTCAAGAATAATGTGCATAAAACCCACTATTTAGTCACTCAACGGCTAATTTCATTGTCAATAAGCCGTTTTGACCTTTTACACAGGGCATATTTGCCTAATTAAAAGAGTTTGTCTGCGAGGCTAACTTCAAGGTTTGAGCATTGTTTGCAAAGCAAAATACTATCTAGTTATATGCTTTAAATATCAGACGAAACTGGACTATTTTCTAACATCATTATTTCAATATCACTGCTATTATCTTGCTTAGTAATAAACAGGTAGAGGTTTAAACCAATTACCAGCAGCCCTTTTTCATACCAATTTCGGATATCCACATCCGTAGGCTGCCCAAACTTTCTGATGCCAGAGGCAAAACCAGTATCATCAAGTGAAAACACTTTATAATACTCATGGCAAACCAACTTAAAGTCAAAAAACAGATTTATTTGGTCCCTTTAAAGTTAGCGCCTCAATCCCTTGCAACCGTTTAATTAAATAATCATTAAGCTGATTGTTTTCTTTCCAACCAACAAATTTTAATCTATCTGAAATGATAACAAATATTTTGTTATAAACACCTATCATCTTTTAAAGCGAATATTGTTTAGAAAACAGTGTATAAATTGTTATTTTTTATTACCGAATAGTACATAATTCATACAAAAAAAGCATGCGCAGATCAAATTTACTACACTCTTTGTTGATTAGTTATTAACTAGTATGGACCGCCCGTTTTGAAAAACAAAAAGGAAAAAAAGAATATGGAAATAATAGTAATTAACCTTGACCGAGCAAAGGAAAGGATGGCTTTTCAGTGCCGACAATTTGATAGACTGGGGTTACAGTTTTCTCGCCTTTCAGCCGATTGTCCTTCTCACCGAGTTAATTTCGAAAAGTATCAACACAGCTGGCAACGCCCTTTAAGTTATTCTGAAGTATCTCTTTTTTTTAATCATAAAAAAATTTGGGACAAGATTATTCAAGAAAATACTCCCAAGCTAATTTTAGAAGATGACGCCTATCTAGCAGAAAATACGCCTGCTTTTTTGAAAAAACTCGCAAATTTAAATAATATCGATTATCTAAACATAGAGGCGCGAGGAGGAAAACAAAGGAAATTAGTGGCAAAAAAACCTTACTATAATCTTGAACAGATAGCTTTATTTCGCCTATATCAAGGTAGGTCTGGCGCTGGGGGCTATATTTTATGGCCTGATGGTGCAAAAAAATTATTAGATCGCGTCGCACAGGGTAAAATTGGCATTGTCGATAAATTTATTAATTCAAGCTATTCACTTAATGCTTATCAACTTGAACCCGCAATATTAATCCAGTTGGATATGTGTGAAAGTTATAATTTAACTGCCCCCATAGACACCCATTCATATATAGATTCGAAAATCAGAAACTCAGGCAATTTTTTCAAAAATATAAAGTATAAATTGCGGCGTTTAAAAGGCGAGTTGAAAATTGCTTTAAATGCTTTGCTGCATTTTTATCATGCAGAAAAAAGAGCAATTAAAATATCTGACAAATTTAGATATTAATAATTTTGTTAAATAACACACAAGGCTAGGTATTATTGAGAGATGTATTTAGCCTGAACGTTGCACAAAACATCTGACTGGCGTCAACGTTGGCGTTCAAAAGTTAATTAATTCACTATATATTTCTCTTTCGGGATATCAGGCTGCGGATCTCTGGCAGGTTGAATGCATACTTACATCAAACCTCTTTGCGCAAACGATACCGCTATTCCATCGCCTATAACAACGTGGTCGAGCACTTTAATATCCATTAGGTTAAAGGCATCAATAACACGTTTAGTTATGCTTTTATCTGCCTGACTAGGTTCTGCAATACCCGAGGGGTGATTATGAGCGAGGATTACCGCAGCGGCATTATCTATTAATGCTTGTTGCACTAAAACACGAGGATAAACTGATGCACTATCGACTGTACCGTAAAACATAGGTCGATATTTTATTAGTCGATGCTGACTGTCGAGTAACAACATAGCAAACACCTCATGAGGCTGGTCTCTTAGTTTGGCAATTAAATAAGCTTGAGTTTGTTCTACAGAATTGAAGGCGTCAGTTTTGTCTAACGTCTCAGCCATATAACGTTGGACCATTTCTAAACTTGCTTGTACTTGAGCAAATTTGGCCTGACCTAGCCCTTTTATTTGACAAAAATCATGCTCAGAAGCGCCAAGTAGGCCGCGCAAACTGCCAAATTCATTGAGTAGATTTCTGGCAAGATCGATAGCACTATAACCTTTGACGCCGGTGCGTAAAAATATGGCCAAAAGTTCTGAATCGGTGAGTGTCGCGGCGCCTTTAGCTAAAAGCTTTTCTCTTGGGCGTTCGTGTTTGGGCCAATCTGTAATTTTCATGCATCCTTGCCTCGTAGGTCAATTATTAGTAGCGGTTTCGATGTAGAAACTTATCGAAACTTCAAAATAAGCCTAGCAAATGGAGGCTATTCCAGCCAATAATGTATTCATTGAGCCCAGCAACATGTCAAAAAGAGCCAATGCAACTCAAAAACATCAATATTATCCTAGGCATTACTGGCGGCATTGCAGCCTACAAAACCCCAGATTTAGTGCGTAAGCTCGTTGCTAAGGGTGCAAACGTGCGCGTAGTTATGACCCAATCAGCTAAAGAGTTTGTTAGCTCATTGGCGTTACAAGCCGTATCAGGCAACCCAGTTTCTGATGATTTATTAGATAAAGACGCAGAAGCCGCTATGGGGCATATCGAACTAGCACGCTGGGCGGATAAGTTATTGGTTGCCCCAGCCACAGCAAACTTTATGGCGAAGCTCACTCATGGATTAGCAGACGATTTATTGTCTACCTTATGCCTCGCCACACCAGCACAGATTTTTATTGCTCCGGCTATGAATCAGCAAATGTGGTTTGCCGATGCTACGCAAGCTAATTTAAAAATATTAGCACAACGTGATGTGCAACTTTTGGGGCCTGCGCAAGGTGAACAAGCTTGTGGCGATGTGGGTCCCGGGCGTATGCTCGAGCCACAAGAAATTGCTGATTTATTAGCCAAAGAAACACTCGAACAATTGTTGACCGGCAAACGTATTACTATAACTGCTGGCCCAACCCGAGAAGAAATTGATCCCGTTCGCTACTTGTCTAATCACAGTTCTGGGAAAATGGGCTATGCCATGGCCATAGCTGCCCAAGAGCTAGGGGCAACAGTGACTTTAATTAGCGGTCCTGTAAATTTACTTCCGCTAATTAATATACAAACAGTATCAGTATCCAGTGCACAGCAGATGTATGATGCAGTGATGCAAACTACTCACAACTGCGATATTTTTATCGGCTGTGCCGCAGTTGCCGACTATCGAGTACAACAAAAGACCAATCAAAAGATTAAAAAGTCAGAAAGTCAGTTAACGCTTACTTTAGTTAAAAACCCTGATATCCTTAACGACGTCGCACACTTAGCCAACGCACCTTTCACTTTAGGTTTCGCTGCAGAAACACAAAATCTGCGAGAATATGCAACTGATAAGTTACAGCGTAAAAAACTCAATATGATTGCTGCAAATGATGTATCTGATAGTACAATAGGCTTTAATAGTGAACAAAATGCATTCACTGTATTTTGGCCCAAGGGTGAAAAAAAGCTAGATGTTGCCGATAAACAATTACTTGCTAGGCAATTGATGCGCCTATTAATTCAAAGATATACTGAAGACACTGACGACTGACGTCACTTTCGCCTAGGAACCCAGAATGCCAGCTACAAAACGCCCCAATCGCCGTGCTCAAATTCTACAAGCATTGGCTAGCATGTTACAAAGCAATCCAGGACAACGCATCACAACAGCTAAGCTAGCTGCACATGTGGGTGTATCTGAAGCGGCTTTATACCGTCACTTTCCAAGCAAAGCACGAATGTTTGAGGGATTGATTGAGTTTATCGAAGAAACCTTATTTTCTCGTATTAATAAAATTATCAATGAAGAAAAAGATACCGCTACTCGCTGTCAACTTATACTGCATCTCATTTTAGGTTTTGCAGAAAAGAATCCTGGGATCACCCGGATTTTAAATGGTGATGCTTTGATGGGTGAACAAGATAGATTAAGAGAACGTATTGCACAATTATACGAACGCTTAGAAACTCAATTGAAACAAGTATTGCGCGAACGCAAATTACGTGAAGGTAAGACATTACCTGCTGAAGAAAGCATAATTGCCAATATATTAATTTGTTTTGCAGATGGGCGCATCAACCAGTTCATCCGCAGTGAATTTACAAAAAGACCCACAGATAACTTTGCCGAGCAATGGCAATTAATTAATAGGCAGTTTTTTACTTAAGGCCATACAAATTCAATAAAAAGGGGACTCAATTGAGTCCCCTTTTTTTGTTGAATCTCAGCTTCATTTTGAGAAGGTATCACCGAAAAAATCACCAGCATTCCAGCTAGGACGTTCTGCTTGGTTAGCTAAGGTCAAACCTATATGATAATTCACTTCAGTAAACTTTGTAGCAGCTTTCCAATTAAATGGTTGGCTAAAATCATCGCCTGGCTTGTGGTAGTTAGTTTTAAGAAAAAGACTAAACTGCTTACTTCCATCAATATCAGGATCAGCCGACTTAAAACCAGGTACTAAAAATACTGAAGGTATGCCTTGTTTTACAAAACTGTAGTGGTCAGAGCGAGTAAAAAGCGCTTGTTCAGGCATAGGGTCTGGGCTCAACTTTAGTCCAATATTCTCGACCGCCTTTGACACTGAGTGTTTCATATCGCTGTGATCTGCTCCAAAAGCAATGACATCAGCAAATTCGTAGGTCAGAATTGGCATATCTAGATTAATGTTAGCGACCATTGAACCCACAGGAACAGTAGGGTTTTGGGCATAATAGTCTGAACCTAACAAACCTTTTTCTTCTCCCGTCACAGCTAAAAACAAAATAGAACGTTTAGGACGCACATCAAGTTGACTAAACAAACGTGCGGTTTCCATTAACACAGAAGTACCAGTGGCATTATCCATGGCACCGTTGTTAATTTTGTCTTTTTTTACCGTTTTAGCAAATCCAATGTGATCAGAGTGAGCAGAATACACCACATATTCATCTTTAAGACTAGGATCTGAGCCTTCTAGGATTGCAGCCACATTAGGGCTAGATATAGACTTATGGGTGCTTTTAGATTCAAGTTGAATGTCCATAGGTAAATCAAATCCTTTGGGGGATTCATCTTTTTCCAACATGTCATAAATTTGCTCTAAATTTAGTTCTGCATCGGCAAATAAGAAGTCTGCAGCTTCTTTGCTGAAATAAGCAAAACCCTTAAGTTGCGGAAACACACCGGATGGATTTCCACCTTTGTCTAACCAACGAACAGCAGGTGTATGTAAAAAATTTAATAAATTTTGATAAGGCCGCACCTTTTCAGCTGTTGGCGTACTGATAGTGACAAAGCCTACTGCGCCATTTTCAGATGCATGGCGTAATTTCTCACGGTTTGAACCGAAGTGTGCCCCCTCTTCACTCGGAAAGGCCTTAGGTTTACCTGATAAAACGACCACTACCTTTCCTTCCACATTCATATCTTGATAATCATTGTGCTGCAACTCAGGGGCAACAATACCGTAACCAACAAAAACTAAATTACCCGACATTTGAGTCGATTCTTTTAAAACATTAGGGGAAGTAAGAAATTGTTTAGGATAACTAAGTGTCATATCCCCCTGAGAACCAGTTAATAACAATTTGATTGAAGATTGATCAATATTAGCCTGAACAAAATTCACTCTCTGCATGTAAGTGCCATCGTCACCTGCTGCTGTTAAGCCATATTTTTCGAATTCAGCAGCAATATATGACGAAGCGATTTCGTGTCCCCTAGCTCCTGTGTCCCTGCCTTCTAATAAGTCATCAGATAAAAACCTAATATGCGATTCAATTCTGGATGCGCCTGCAGAAACCTCAGACGTTTGTTGAATTTTCTGAGATTGACATGCAGCCAATAGTAAAGTGGTCAAAATGGCTCCTAAGCCAAGACTTAACTTCATTGTTATTTCCTATTTGTTTAATTAATTACTCTAATCTGCACATTAAGCCAGATACCTAGAGACAACAACCTTGACAGATAATTAAACACGCTAATCTGTGGAAAATATTTATTCTGCCAACACCCGTTGATTACTATGCCACGTAAACCCCAATACAACCTTGATACCTTGTTAAACCAAGCCATTGATGTATTTTTTACAATATGGCTATCAAGGTACCATAATGGATGAAATCATCGCCAGAACCGACTTTAATAGAAGAGGTTTTTATATTGAATTTGGTAGTAAACAAACTTTTTTTACATGGTATTACAGCATTATAAAATCGTTCACCTAAATAAAGTTTTGGATAATTTAGAACAAAATCAGGGCCTTGATTCTATAAATGCATTCTTTATTGATTACGTTGAACATATTAAAGGTAAAGGTTGTTTGTTAATAAACGGCATTGCCGAATTGGGTTTTAATGATCAAAAGGCACAAGAAATTGGGCACCACTACCTTGACAGATTACAAATAAATTTTATTAGCTATTTAGAGAAAGCTCAATATTTAGGACAAGTGCCACCTTACATTAATATAGAATCAACGGCATTCCAGCTGACCAGTTATGTTCAAGGTTTTGCTGTTAATGCAATTTTAGCCGGTCATACTGATGAATTATAATTAGCCACTCAAGCCCTATTAGGCCCATTAACTGTTAGGCAATAATTCAGTTCTTTCATAGCCAACTTTAATTTAAAGTAAATTTCTTTTTTAATTTGCTGGAAATAGGTGATTTAGCTTTAATCTATATTGGTTAACAAGTTCCGCTTTTATTCAGCACCATCAGACTAACCAACAGAAGTTATAAAAATGCAGACCAAAAGTGGTAATAAAGAAGGATCTTAAAAAAAATATCATGGTATTTTTTAATACTAGAACTATCCAACACACTATTTATCGTTTAAATAAGCCACCAGTTCAAAAATATCACATATCAAGCTTCTATTAGCCTTGCTATTAGCTTAACCATCTCCATTGATACATCTTATTTAACATCCTATTTTTAACCCTGTTAACTATGATGGGGAGAGTAGCTTTATATATCGAGTAGTCATTATGTCCAATGAAAAACATTTGTTTCGTATCCAATTTATCGCTAATGGTGAACGTTATGAACTTTATGTACGTGAAGTTTGCCAAGGTAGTATGTTTGGGTTCATCGAGATAGGTGACTTTGTTTGGGACACCCATACCAGTTTAGTACTGGACCCTAGTCATGAAAAACTTAAAGATGAGTTTGCTGACGTCACACGCACTTATGTACCTATGCATAGTGTAATACGTATCGATGAAGTAAAAAAACAAGGCATTTCAAAAATCACTGCGTTGTCAGATAAAGTGTCATCATTCCCACTCCAATTTACACACCCAAAAACATTTAAATAAGATATATTCACATCAAAGTACAAACATAAACAATTATATTGTTTATGAAAATTCAGTCTTTTATTGTATGTATTTTCTGCTTCAGTAGAGTCACGGCTTGATGAGATTTCGCAGCATCAATTGGTCTTATCCAACCAACTCGGCAATGTATAATGGTTTTGATGAAAAATCAGGTGATATCTTCCCTAATACAACAACGGGATGAGACTCACGACTTTCCAAGCAACTGTCCCAAATAGGTAATGTAATTTAGACGTAAGCGAACAAATAAGCTTGTCGATTCATCAGAACACCACCACACGCCTATGGTCATTGAAAGGTCGTCGACCTAGAGCCGTTAGGCAGCAGCAATTTAATTATGAGGTATTTCATGCATACTTGTTTGGGGCAGTGTGCCCTGCGACAGGTGAAAAAGAAGCATTGATAGTACCTGATGTTGATAAAGGTATTATGACACAGCACCTAGAACAGATTTCAGCCAAAACAAAACCCGTTAGATACCCAGTGGTGATAATGGATGGTCCGGGCTGGCGCTCCAGCAGGATGGTATCAAGCTTCTTTAGTCGAAGGGTTTAAAAATGTGAATATCATCAAATTGCCCCGTACTCCCCAGAGCTAAACCTAATCCATCAATTATGGAGTGGGCTGCGCCAGCATCATTTAGCTAATCGCTGTTTCAGCGGCTATGAGGATATTGTTGATGCGTGCACGCTCGCTTGGAATGACTTTGTGAGCGATACACTACGCGTGACAAAAATGTGCTCACGGGACTGGCTTGAAGTGGGAAAAACGTAATGCGGGTTAGTATTATATGACGAGTGAATTAAAAAACTATGTTTTTATGAGCTAAAATTGGCAATACTTAACAACTCGCATAAGGATATCGCGCTTTTTTAGCAGCATGTAGATGAGTATCATCACGGTCCAATATTGGACTGATAGAAATGCATTTAGAAATTTTAAGCAATAAAAAAGCCCACAATATATGTGAGCTTTAGTATGTGGTGCGCGTGGAAGGATTCGAACCTCCGACCACCTGGTTCGTAGCCAGGTACTCTATCCAGCTGAGCTACACGCGCGTTTTAAACTTTTTAAAATATCAAGACCGCTCAATTCAAAGCTATGTCTCTATTGTGCCTGTTGCCGAGAGAAGAACTACAGACAAAAACAAACTATTTTAGAATTATAAAGAGTTGAAATTATTCTTCTAAAATACCCAACAAATATGGTGCGCGTGGAAGGATTCGAACCTCCGACCACCTGGTTCGTAGCCAGGTACTCTATCCAGCTGAGCTACACGCGCTTTATTTAAACCTTTTACAATAAGGAGACTGCTTGGTTTGAAGCCATGTCTCTATTCTGCTCATCACAACCATCTGCCCTTGCATTAAAAGTACTAACACAAATATCAATGGCGGAGAGGGAGGGATTCGAACCCTCGGTACGAATAAACGTACGGTTCCTTAGCAGGGAACTGGTTTCAGCCACTCACCCACCTCTCCGGAATACTAACCTCTTTCAGATTTTCGGATATTAACACTTATTTAGTCTAAATTATGTATCTAAACTGTAAGCTTCGGTCTGCCTGTCTTCTGACTAACCTCTCCTAAATCTGGAGCCGAATTCTACCTGTCCAGATGAGTAAGTCAAACACTTTTTATGAAGTTAATGACGGGTTGCTGGCATTTTAAACGATTATTGGCTAAGTGCTTATTATTTGTCAGGTTTGAACAAATACAATGAATAATGCACGCTAAAAATTGAGCATAAAAAAAGCTGGATACCCAGCTTTTTTAAAGTCCAAACGCGGCTAGTCTTCGTCAGTACTCGCTGCCTGTTCATGGGCGGCAAGTTGAACATTTTTCTCAGCTTGGATACGCATGTAAATTTCCTCACGATGCACAGATATCTCTTTTGGCGCATTCACACCAATTCTTACCTGATTACCTTTTACCCCTAATACTGTTACGGTGACGTCATCACCAACCATTAGAGTTTCCCCGACACGACGAGTTAAAATTAGCATTCTATTGCTCCTTATCCATTAAAAACACGATTCCATAGTTAAATTAGTGCAAATGACCAGCATAGCCAGAAATTTACACAATCGGTTTTTCCTTATTTTTGTTGTCACCACAAAAAATAACCGAAAATTCTTGTTTTGCTACCTTATTACTTTATTACTTTATTACTTTATTTCTTTTTCACAACCTTTCTTCTAACCAAGGTTTGACTGAAACAATAGCTGAATCTAAATTTTCTGGTTCAGATCCTCCTGCCTGGGCCATGTCTGGACGGCCTCCTCCCTTACCACCAACCTGTTCAGCAACAAAATTAACAAGCTCGCCAGCTCTAACCTTCGACACTAAGTCTTTGGTAACACCCACTATAAGGCTTACTTTATTTTCTTCAGATATGCCTAAAACAATAACTGCACTAACCAGTTGATTCTTAAAGTCATCGACCATAGTTCTTAATGTTTTACTCTCAACATTTTGCAGCACTGTAGACAACACTTTCACACCATTAATCTCGTAGACCTCAGATAAAACATCTGTAGCTGCATTACTGACTACCTGTAGCTTTAGTTTATCTAATTCTTTTTCTGCAACTTTATTCTGAGCTAATAACTGCTGGATACGAACTGACAAGCCTTGTGGATCTGTTTTTAATAAACTCGCAACTTGGCTCATTTGTTGGCCTTGGCTCTGCACCATATCTATTGCTTTTCCACCAGTAACCGCTTCTATTCTTCGGACTCCAGCTGCAATACCACCTTCTGAAACAATTTTAAATAGTCCGATATCGCCGGTTCTATCGACATGCGTTCCGCCACACAGTTCCATAGAAAAGTCCCCCATAGAGACAACACGCACGTCTTCCGCATATTTTTCACCGAATAAAGCCACTGCACCTGAGGCTTTCGCCTCATCCAAATTCATTAACTTGGTATCTAAGCCATGATTGTTACGAATTTGCTCGTTAACAAGCTTTTCAATACTTTGCAGCTCTACTTGGGTTACTGCCTCAAAATGTGAAAAATCAAAACGGAGACGATCATCAGACACTAGTGAACCTTTCTGATTCACATGTTCACCCAAAATTTGTTTCAAAGCGGCATGCATAAGGTGCGACGCACTGTGATTCAATTTTATTGCTTCACGACGCTCAACATTAAATTCAGCTTGAACCAAATCACCCAATTTAAAGTCCGAATCAGCCGTTCCTTTGTGAGCAATGGCATTGACCAACCTAACCGTATCTTTTACTACAAAACTGCCGTTAACAATTTTAAGTACACCAGTATCTCCAACTTGCCCCCCTGATTCTGCATAGAAAGGGCTCTTATCAAGTATAATAACACCTTCTTCACCAGCACTTAATCGCTTCACTTCTATTCCATTAACAAACAATTCGACGATTTCAGCCTGATTAGTTTGTTGATCATAACCGGTAAATTCAGAAGCACAATTAGACTTTAGTAACTCATTATAATCAGTATCAAATTGGCTGGCTTGTTGTGCACGTTTGCGCTGAGCAGCCATAGCTGCTTCAAAACCGTCCTCGTCAATACTAAGTCCTTTTTCACGGGCTATGTCATTGGTCAAGTCGGCTGGAAAGCCATACGTATCATAAAGCTTAAAAACTAATTCCCCTGGCACAACAACTGATGTTAACTCATTGAGAGCATCGTTGAGTATATTCATGCCACGTTCAAGAGTTCGAGAAAACTGCTCTTCTTCAGTTTTTAATACTTTTTCTATAAGTTCGCGATTTACCGTAAGCTCAGGGTAAGCATCAGCCATCTGAGTCTCTAAAGCAGCCACAAGTCGATAGAAAAACACATCACTAGCACCAAGTTTATTACCATGCCTAATCGCTCTACGGATGATACGTCTTAATACATACCCTCGCCCTTCATTTGATGGAATAATACCGTCACAAATCAAGAAACTACAAGAACGTATATGGTCAGCAATAACACGTAAAGATTTATCTTGCTTATCGGTTGCCCCAACGATATTAGCTGTGGCTTCGATCAAACTTTGAAAAATATCGATCTCATAATTGCTATGCACATTTTGTAAAATCGCTGAAATACGCTCTAGACCCATACCAGTATCAATAGAGGGCTTGGGTAGCTGCTGCATGATACCGTCGCTTTGTCGATTAAACTGCATAAAGACTAGATTCCAGATTTCAATAAATCTGTCGCCGTCTTCTTCAGGAGAACCTGGAGGTCCGCCCCAGATATGTTCACCGTGATCATAAAAAATTTCTGAACAAGGACCACAAGGGCCAGTATCGCCCATAGACCAAAAATTGTCTGAAGTGCTGATACGGATAATTTTATCTTCTGATATGCCTATCTTATTTGCCCATATATCAAAAGCTTCGTCGTCTTCATGGTAAATGGTGACCAATAATTTGTCTTTAGACAGATTTAATTCTTTGGTCAAAAAATCCCAAGCATATTGAATTGCATCAGTCTTAAAGTAATCCCCAAAACTGAAGTTACCTAACATTTCGAAAAAAGTATGATGCCGAGCGGTATAACCAACATTTTCAAGATCGTTATGTTTACCACCTGCCCGCACACAACGTTGCGAAGATGTCGCTTTGTTATAACTAAGAGATTCGGTACCTAGAAATACATCTTTGAATTGGTTCATTCCAGCATTGGTAAATAAAAGCGTGGGATCGTTCATTGGGACTAAAGATGAACTGGATACTTTATGATGGCCTTTTTTGGCAAAAAAATCTAAAAATGCGCACCGGATCTCGGCGGTTGTTTTACTCATTTACAATCCTGAAATTATTAATTAATAAAGTTAAAATATACTCAAATCACCAAGAATATTTCTTAGTTAGCCAAAGATATCAGTTTAGTGGACTTTTGTTAAGGCCAGCGTTAACACTAATAATTGTTAATCTTGTGATGATTCGATTGCATCGCGAATTTGTCCGTAAGTGAAACCATAAAATATAAAAACCTTTGCTGTTTCTGCTCCTCTTTAAAGTCTGTAGCCGGCTTACTAGCATATCTTTTTCGTAAACTGTTAATGCCAAGTAGTATCAATCGATATTAAGTTCATACATTGCTGTCGCCACGATTTCTGTAGAAATCTGATACTCTTTTAATTTATTTCGTATGCTTGATCAACCTATGCCTTCATTATCACGATCTTAGATTAAAGTTCCGGCAAACCTTACAATAATTTGCTGATGATGCTGCTTAAATTTATCTAGGTATTCTATGCTCAATTGACGTTCAAAGTCCCGTTGCAAAGGAGTCTTTGATAGCTTGTGCCGACTCTGCTCTCGCCACGCAAGCAGCAGAATGAGAGTATATTTAATGATTTTAATATCATTCTCTGCCATATTAGGGAAATAAACTCAGCAAAAGGTTAAAGGCAAGATTGTCAAAATTAAGCTCCAAATATACATTCAAATTTACTACTTCGATTCAACAAATTGGCCAGACAATTTGGGATGATTTAGCCAATGGCAGTAGCCCATTTTGTCAGTACCCTTTTTTAAACGCTTTAGAAACGTCTGGGTCGGTTGGCGGAAAATCCGGGTGGCAGCCTTTTCACTTAGTAATTTACCAAAATTCCGAGCCTGTTGGCATATTACCTTTATACAAAAAAACACATAGTTATGGGGAATATGTGTTTGATTTTGCATGGGCAAATACTTATCGGCAATACGGAATTAATTATTATCCTAAATTAGTAGCCGCCATTCCTTTTACCCCAGTAACTGGAGCAAGGCTAATGCTCAGTGATAAGGTAGATAAAAAGCAGTTAATACCAACCCTATGCCAAGAGCTCACTAGCCAACTAACTTTGCACGGTATGTCCTCCATGCATTGGTTATTTGTTGAACAAGACATTAGCCAATTATTGCATGAACATGGTCAAGTAAAACGCCAAGGGGTTCAATTTCAGTGGTTCAATCATCAATATTCGTCCTTTGAAGATTACTTGACACACTTCAACTCGCGTAAAAGAAAGAATGTAAAGAAAGAGCGTCTTAAAGTAACAACTGATGGAGTGAAGGTTGTACGATTACACGGCGCCAACTTAAGCAAAGAAAATATGCACTTTTTTTATGATTGCTACAAACAAACCTATTTAAAACGCAGCGGTCATGATGGTTATCTGACTGAAATATTTTTTCAACAAATCTTTAGGGATTTACAACATAATTTAATGTTGGTTATTGCTTTAAAAGGTGAAAAACCCATTGCCAGCGCACTATTTATATTTGATCAAAATCAACTGTGTGGGCGATATTGGGGCGCTTTAGAAGAAGTACATAACTTACACTTTGAGTGTTGCTATTATCAAGGTATCGAATTTTGTATTGAACATAACATCGCCCAGTTTAATCCTGGAACTCAAGGAGAACATAAAATATTAAGGGGTTTTGAACCTATTTATTGCTATTCAAACCACTCACTCAAAGAAATACAGTTCCACGAGGCTGTCGAGCGTTTTATACAACAAGAAAACAGCCAAATCGAACAATATAAAAATAATGCTGAAAAGCTATTACCCTTTAAACAAATAGAAAGTTAGGTTAATTTATTATTTTTGCCAGATAAGCAAAAAGTTATTTGCTGGCATTGTCACGGTTTCGATTAGGTGCATAGGAGCTGCCCAGAGTGTCAACTCATCAATATCACGAATACCACCACATCCTTGTTCGATAATATGTTGATCGAAAGCTTTATTTGACTCACTGGTATATTGCCCTTGAAAATTATAAGGGCCGTATTGACAAAAAACACCACCTTCGGACAAATTATCGGCCACTAATCGCATCATAAGTTGTGCTTCTAATGGCTGCATAATATGCGTGGTATTCGCTGTATATACCGCATCAAGATTGGATATTGGCCAAATGTTAGTCCCTATAGTGAATGATAGTGGTTGATGCAGATTATTAACTGCAGCTTCTTTTACCCATGATGTTATGCCAAGATGCTTATCAGGCATATCGCTAGTGTTCCATTCAATATGTGTGAGCCTGGGAGCAAAATACATAGCATGTTGACCGGTACCAGAACCAATTTCTAACAGGCTTTTTTTATCTGACAACACCCTTATCAATACATCTAAAATAGGCTGTTTGTTATTCTCACACGCCTGGCTGAACGGTTTATCGAACATACTTTTACCAATCCATTATTTATTGAAAGTTAGGCCCTAGCCACTTTTCAGCTTCTAATCTATCCCAACGTTTGCGATCAGCATAATCGAGTAATTGATCTTCTTGTATTTGTGCCACTGCAAAGTAACGGCACTGCGGATGAGAGAAGTAAAAACCAGACACAGCAGCACCTGGCCACATCGCGTAACTCTCTGTCAACTTCATACCTGTATTTTCTTCGGCATCCAACAAGTCCCAAATCAACTGTTTTTCGGTATGTTCAGGACAAGCAGCATAACCTGGCGCAGGCCGAATACCTTGATATTTTTCACGGATCAGTTCTTCATTAGATAATGCTTCATCGGGCACATAACCCCAAATTTCTTTACGTACTTTTTTATGTAAATATTCAGCCAAAGCTTCTGCAAACCTATCGGCAAGAGATTTAATCATGATGGAATTATAATCGTCACCGTCACTTTCGTATTCTTTAGCTAACCCCTCTTCCCAAGTCCCAGCAGTCACGGCAAATGCACCAAGATAATCTGCTTTTCCTGAAGATTTAGGTGCAACAAAATCACTTAAACAGTTATTGGCACCTTTAGGTTTTTCAGTTTGTTGGCGCAGATGGTGAGCAACATGGACAACTTCGCTGCGACTTTCATCAGCATAAACGTGAATATCGTCTTGCACTCGATTAGCTGGGAATATACCCATGACACCACTCGCTCTAAGATTAGGGTTATCGCATAAGGTTTTTAACATTGCCTGTGCATCAGCAAATAAAATCTGTGCCTCTTTGCCAACAACCTCATCTTGTAAAATACGCGGATACTTCCCCGCCAAAGACCAGGTTAAGAAGAATGGTGTCCAATCTATGTAATCAACCAATTCTATCAGCCTAACACTCACCATAGTCACCCCCAACTTATTAGGTACAGGTGGGAAATAATTACTCCAATCAAACTTAAAACCATTTTCACGAGCTTGTTCTAAAGTAACAGGTCTAGTACGTGGCTTTTTCTTAGCATGTTGTTCTCGTACTTTTTCATAATCGTGTTTTAGTTCTTCCGCATAAATTGCACGATTTTCAGCAGTGATCAATTTCTGACATACGCCAACAGCCCGACTAGCGTTAGGTACATACACTACGGGATGTCGATAGTGATGTTCAATTTTTACTGCAGTATGTGCTTTTGAAGTGGTTGCACCACCGATCAGCAAGGGTAAGTCAAAGTTTAAGCGTTGCATTTCTTTTGCTACATGTACCATTTCATCAAGAGAGGGAGTTATCAATCCAGATAAACCGACCATATCAACATTTTCGTCTTTAGCCACTTGCAACAATTTTGCACAAGGTACCATCACACCAAGGTCGATAATCTCAAAGTTATTACATTGCAGCACCACACCGACTATATTTTTTCCAATATCATGTACATCACCTTTTACAGTGGCCAGCAAAATTTTGCCGTTACTGCTTCCTTTATCTTTTTCAAGTTCGATGTAAGGATTAAGATACGATACGGCTTTTTTCATCACTCGGGCTGATTTAACTACTTGTGGCAAAAACATTTTACCTTCACCAAACAAATCCCCGACTACATTCATGCCATCCATTAATGGCCCTTCGATAACATGCAGGGGTTTTTCTGCTGCAATGCGAGCTTCTTCTGTATCCTCCTCGATAAAGTCCATGATGCCTCGCACCAATGCGTGTTCAAGACGTTTATTAACGGGAAATTCGCGCCACTCAAGGTTGTCTTTGACGACTACTTTCCCGTCACCTTGATATTTAGGTGCTAGCTCTAAAAGTTTATCTGTAGCTTGGTCATGACGGTTAAGGATCACATCCTCTACCGCTTCTTTTAATTCTGCGGGAATTTGGTCATACACTTCCAATTGACCGGCATTCACGATGCCCATATTCATACCAGCTTTAATAGCATGATATAAAAACACTGAATGCATGGCCTCACGTACAGGGTTATTACCACGAAAGGAAAAGGAAACATTTGATAAGCCCCCCGACACATGAGCATGGGGCAAATTTTGACGAATACGCCGAGTAGCATTGATAAAATCTACAGCATAATTGTTATGCTCTTCAATACCCGTTGCCACAGCGAAAATGTTTGGATCAAAGATTATATCTTGTGGCGGAAAACCAATTTTTTCAGTGAGTAATTTATAACTACGCTCACAAATCTCGAATTTACGGTCTTCAGTATCTGCTTGTCCTTTTTCGTCAAATGCCATGACCACTGTGGCGGCACCATAACGTTTTAAAAGCGTAGCCTGGTAAAGAAAACTTTCTTCACCTTCTTTTAAGCTAATTGAGTTAACAATGGCTTTACCTTGCACACATTTTAAGCCTGCCTCAATAACTGTCCATTTGGAAGAATCAATCATAATAGGCACCCGAGAGATATCGGGCTCAGAAGCAATCATATTCAAAAATCGCGTCATAGCCGCCTCAGAATCCAACATCGCTTCATCCATGTTGATATCTATAATCTGAGCACCGCTTTCAACTTGCTGGCGAGCAACATCTAAGGCTTTTTCATAGTCATCATCAAGTATCAAGCGCTTAAACATAGCCGAACCTGTTACGTTAGTTCGTTCTCCAATATTAATAAAACTTGCTGAGGCCCTCACTTTAAAGAGAAGGGGCTGCTCTATATCTACTTCGTTAATACTCATCTAAATCGCCTAATGGACAAAAGGTTCTAAACCAGACAAGCGCAATTTCACTTCTCGTTTAACTATTTTACGAGGGGCGTAATCTTTTACTACATCAGCAATGGCCGCAATGTGTTTTGGTGTGCTACCACAACATCCACCCACAATATTTATTAAGCCTGACGCCGCCCACTCTTTAATGTGTGATGCCATTTCATCGCTTTCCATATCGTATTCACCAAACTCATTAGGTAAACCAGCATTAGGATGTGCCGAGACAAAACATTCGGATATTTGAGATATTTCATCCACATATTGACGTAACAAGTCAGGGCCTAATGCACAATTTAGCCCAAAGGAAAATGGTTCTATATGATTCATCGAATAATAAAAAGCTTCAGCTGTTTGGCCAGATAATGTTCGTCCTGATGCATCAGTAATGGTGCCTGAAATCATTACTGGTAGTTTGAATCCTAGCTCATCAAAAACCAACTGCACTGCAAATACTGCAGCTTTTGCGTTCAAAGTATCAAAAATGGTCTCCACCATAATTAAATCTGCTCCGCCTTCAATCAGCCCTTGAGTTGCTTCTACGTAGGCTTCAACCAACTCATCAAAAGTCACGTTACGCTTAGAGGGGTCGTTTACATCTGGAGAAATAGAGGCTGTGCGACTAGTCGGCCCTAATACACCGGCCACGAATCTAGGTTTATCAGGTGTTTGGGCGGTAAATTTATTTACGGCTTTTCTGGCTAATTTTGTTGCTTCGATATTAATCTCTTTTGCCAACCCCTGCATATTATAGTCAGCCATGGAGATGCTAGTAGCATTGAACGTATTAGTTTCAATAATATCAGCACCCGCATCAAGATAGGCGCAATGAATATCGTAAATAATTTGGGGCTGACTCAATACTAATAAATCATTATTACCTTTAACATCGGAATGCCAGTCGACAAAACGTTTGCCGCGGTAATCCTCTTCCTCAAATTTATATTCTTGGATCATGGTGCCCATGGCGCCATCAAGTAACAAAATACGTCTGTTTGCTGCTTCAATCAGTTGCTTCTCGGCCGTTCTGTGACTCAATGTCATTTCTCTTCACTCTTTCTTTCTGTAAATTAACTTTTCACTCAGAAAGTTGAGCCAAGTCATAAGGGGTATTTTGGTAAACATAATAATTTAGCCAATTAGTAAACAATAAGCTGCCATGAGCTCGCCAACTAACCACAGGAGCTTTACTTGGATCATTATCTGTAAAGTAGTTTACTGGGACTCGCGGCGGACCGTTCGTCAGTAAATCCCGCTGAAATTCTTGATTTAAGCTCTCAGGATCGTACTCAGGGTGCCCAGTAACAAAAACTAAACGTTTATCTTCAGATGCAACTATGTAGGCCCCACCCTCATCAGATTTAGCCAATACATTCAGTCCAGGAATAGAATCGTAGTCTGCCATGCTTATTTCACCATAACGTGATTGCGGCGCGTTAAAAACCGGGTCAAAACCTCTCAATAATTCATCGTGTTCATTTTGCACATAATGACGATAAACACCGCTTAACTTGTGATCGCGAAGCTTCCTATTTTTACCAAAAAAATGATAAATAGCTGCATGAGCCGCCCAACATGAAAATAAAGTAGACTGCACATTGCGACGAGCCCAGTCCATAATGACAGTCATTTTTTCCCAATACTTCACATCCTGATAGGCAAGATGCGCGAGCGGCGCTCCAGTGACAATTAAGCCATCATATTTTTTATTGACTACATCATCAAACTCTACATAGAAGTCATCCATATGTGCTGCAGGTGTATTTTTTGGTGCTTGGTTATCAATACGGATTAAATCAATATTAATTTGCAATGGTGTATTGGAGAGTAAGCGTAAAAACTGCTCTTCAGTTTCCATCTTATTTGGCATCAAATTCAAAATACCGACTTCCATAGGCCTAATATCTTGGGTAGCGGCGCGCTGGGTATCCATGACAAAGATTTTTTCTCTGTCCAACACATTTTGTGCAGGTAATTTACTTGGAATTCTAATCGGCATAGCGGATCTAAGGCTGAATGTAATTTGAACAAACTTGACTTAATACAATAAAAAAGTCAACATCTTTACGTCTAGACGTCTAAATGAAAAACATGTAAATATTTAATTTAATCTTAGAAATTTCAAAATAACTCGCAAAAATGCACTTTACTCATTTAAATACATTACTGGCAGTATTTTGGTAATCGAAAATGAAACTTAAATATATTGCAGTAACTATCTATTATTGTTGTGCAAATTAAACAAAAGTTCAGCTTCCGCTGTTGGCATATCACATTCTCGCATCACGTCTTCAAGGCTAGCACCTTGGCTAATAAGCTTAGCACCTTTGCTATAAAATCGACTCTGAGGGTCTTGTTCGACTAAATTTTCGGCCAATTTTTCTTGGGATAACTGTAAGTTATCTACTTGCTGCACCAGCTCTTTGACTCGGCTAATAACACCGTAATTGCCACTGCGGATTTCATGGATCTCCTCACTGAGGTTGTTCAATTTTTTGCTAAGTTCAGATAGCGAGGTGCTTTGAGATACAATTTTTTCAAATTGGTTGGTATAACGTTTAAACAGTACAATCAAAAAAGTTAAACAAACAATGGAAATAAAAGATGCTATTAAACCTAGTAATAGTGGAAAACTCATAATCACCTCTACTCATAATTAGCTCTAAAAGGACAAATAATACGTATTACTACAACGTAACCATTAATCCTAGGCTGAAATAAAACGTACAAACAACATTGTTCAATTAGATATTGGTAATTTCTGTCCACTCTTCGTCATTGAGTAATTTATTTAAATCAACGAGGATAAGTAGTTCCCCATCCCTGTTGCTGACGCCCTGAATAAACTTGGCACTTTCTTCAGTACCTACATTGGGTGCACTGTCTATTTCTGAAGAACGTAGATACACCACTTCTGCAACACTATCCACAAGAATACCCACCACTTGATCATCAGGCTCAATAATCACTATTCGGGTACTATCTGAAATGTCAGAAGATGGTAAACCAAAGCGTAATCTGGTATCGATAACGGTGACAACGTTACCCCTTAAATTAATAATCCCTAACACATATTCTGGGGCACCTGGTACTGGGGCTATTTCGGTGTGACGCAATACTTCCTGTACCTGCATAACATTAATACCGTATGTTTCCTCACCTAATTTATAAGTAACCCACTGCAGAACTTCATCATTGTTTGCAGCTACTGTATTACTTGAACTTCTGTTGTCACTCATTCCAATCGCTCCGGCCCAAATAGGCTAATCGTTACTACTTAAGCCTTGTTGCAGCATGTTAATCAACTGCTGTACATTCAACAAGGCACACATTTTCTTTTTAACCACTCCAGATGCCCATGAACGGCTACCTTCAACATTCCGCCATTTCACTTCATCTGGTAACAATGTTTCGGTGGCAATCAAACTTTCGCAACCTAACCCCCATCCACTATCACCTAATAATATAAGATATTGATATTTTGTCGACCCTGCCGGCTTTCCAGCAAACTTTTCTGGCATTAGCCACTTTTCTGTATTGACCACATTATATTTTTTATCTCGATGCAGAAAAACACCAACAAACCAATCTGGTTTACCAAACAATGGGTTGACAGTCTCAATCTGATGAATCCCACCTAATTCAATCAAAGGAACCGCCAATATCATATTTGCAACTTCAAAAAGTAAAACTTGAAATTCACTATTAGGAATAACAGGTTTGACAAATTTTGTGTGAATTTTAGTTATTAGCTGCTTTCTTGCTACCTGAGAGTCTATAATTTGAGCAATAACTGGCACAGTTCCAAGAGGCTTTTCTATTTCTTGAATAAAAGGCTCTGTTCTTGCTGCAGGCGCAGTCTTTAAAAGCTGGTCTACAGATTGGCGCTGAACATCATCAACTATATGCTCATCTGTCAGTAAAGCTGACATATAATCTTCCATCACATCTTCATTAGCGAAGGGATTAACACTCATTTGTGTGCTTCCAGTTTTTGTAAGTAGCTCAATAATTTAGCATAAGCGAAAACCCCTCGAGACTTCGGGCAATATACAGATGGTGGGCTTTGCGCTTGGCTAGCATCTCTAAAACGTGTGTCCACTGGGATCAACCCGACCCAAACCCCCTCTTTGTAGGTGCGAGTCAATATGCTATATAATTTAGTTGCAGCGTTAACACGCTTATCGAACATTGTTGGTACTATTGTATAAGCAAAAGTTTTGGCTAATGACCTTTGCATAATTTCCATGGAATGCATCATTCTATCCAGACCTTTTAAAGCTAAAAATTCGGTCTGAACTGGGATAACAACCCTATCACACGCAGCTAAAGCATTAATCATCAACACCCCTAAAACAGGCGGACAATCAATAATAGCATAATCAAACTCATCGCATATAAGCTCCAAAGCTTGGCTCAAAATCAATCCCATACCACTCTGTGTGCCTAATTTTCGGTCGAGAGTTGCTAAAGCCATTGTCGCAGGCAAAATAAACAAAGAATCTAATTTTGTCTGACATAAACAATTTAAGACATCTTCTTTAGTAACAGACTTTCCAGCGATAAATACATTATACAAACTGCTAGACAATTTTTCGGAATCAACACCGAAGTAATAGCTTAATGAGGCCTGTGGATCAGTATCAACTAATATGACTCGCTGTCCATTTTGCGCTAACAAACCGCCGAGAGTGACAGTTGTGGTAGTTTTGCCCACACCACCTTTATGATTTGCGACCGTCCAGACTACCAACCCAGTAACCACACTGTATAAATGACAGCTAGATTTGATAGTGTTACGCCTAAGTCAACGTTCTCATTTTGAAAAAACACCCAAAGTGCTCCTTAAACTCTAATCTAGTATTTCGTTGTTTATGTGACATGCCATATCAGCAATATCATAATTCGCTTGAGATATATTGCCAACGGTTACGGCCTGAGGCATTCCATAAACGACACAACTCTGCTCATTTTGAGCCCAAATTTTAGCACCTTTAGATTTTAACGTTTTACAACCTTCGAGGCCATCAGCGCCCATTCCAGTTAAGATAACAGCAAGCACTTTACTCGAATAGACTTCAGCCACAGAATTAAATGTCACATCAACACTCGGCTTATAAGTAGCAGAAGGAAAGCGTTCAGCATCTGATATGACAATTTTTGCATGTCCCGCGGTTCCCTCTATGGTCATCTGCTTTCCACCAGGAGCGAGGTAACACATCCCGGGGGTCAAAACATCACCACTCTCTGCTTCTTTAACTGCTACATCACATAAATCATTCAAGCGTTTTGCAAATGCTTGAGTAAAAGAACCTGGCATATGCTGCACTATCAGCACTGGAATTGGGAAATCACTAGGTAGTTCAGTTAATAATTTTTGTAACGCTGCAGGGCCTCCTGTAGACGTGCCTATGGCTAAACAAGAATAGTGCCTTGAAACATTATCCTTGGAATTGTTCTTTACACTTAAAATGCTTGCTACTTTATTTACATTTTTACTTGGCCGTGGCACAGAAGAACTAAACGAAGAGGAGCGTGTTCTTGGCAAAAAATTTGACTTGTACCTCTTTCTACCACATAAAGCTTTAACACTGTTTTGTAGCAACATAATGGCTTCTTTTCTATTTAGAGCAATATCTTCGAATTTTTTAGGAAGAAAGTCTAATGCGCCTGCATCCAACGCATCTAGAGTTACCTGTGCTCCTTCTTGGGTAAGTGAAGAAAACATCATAATAGGAACAGGATTACTTGCCATTATGCTCCTAACGGCTGTAATTCCATCCATAACAGGCATTTCTATGTCCATAATCACAACGTCTGGCCTTAAGGAAGCAACAAGTGTTATGGCTTCCTTACCATTTTTAGCTTCACCTACCACTTCTAATTCAGAGTCTTCTTCAAGTACCTGTTTTATCCTACGGCGAAAAAAATTTGAATCGTCAACTATTAAAATCCTAAAAGCCATTTCGCCTATTTTACCTGTATCTATAACTATTAATTCACGTTTGGCGTATCAAGAACATAAGCACCTATGATTTTTTGGCGACGTATCTTTTCAGTAAGCCAGGCACATCTAATATCAAAGCAATCCCACCGTCACTAGTTATTGTAGCTCCCGCCATGCCAGGTGTTCCTTGGAGTAACTCGTCTAAAGGTTTAATCACTACTTCTTCTTGTCCAATAAGTGCATCAACTACAAAACCAAGTTGTTGTGTGCCAGTTTGCACAACAACAACATGCCCTGTAGTTTTATCAATATTAACTTCTCCTCTGGCTAACCACTCTCCCAAATAAAATAATGGAATAGCTTTAGAACGGACAATCATAGTGAGTTGACTATCAACTGTATTAAGTTTTTTCATATCAAGATTGATGATTTCGTTAACAGAGCCTAGTGGTAGTGCAAAAGTTTGTTTACCTATCAATATCATCAGAGTTGGCAATATTGCCAAGGTCAATGGCACTTTTATCTGAAGTGTTGTGCCAATTCCCAATCTAGAATCAATACTTATGGAACCGTTTAATTGATTGATTTTGGTTTTTACCACATCCATTCCAACACCACGGCCTGATACTTCAGATATTTCGGTTTTAGTTGAAAAACCAGGTGCAAAAATCAAATTAAATGCATCCACATCGCTCATTCTTGCAGCAGTATCAACATCCATCACACCACGGGAAATAGCAATCTCTTTGAGTTTATCCGGGTCCATACCTTTACCGTCGTCAATAATACTCAGTAAAATATGGTCTCCTTCCTGAGATGCAGACAACTTAACTGTGCCCATGGTTGGCTTACCTGCTGCCTTCCTTTCTTCTGGCATTTCAATACCATGGTCTACCGAGTTTCTAACCAAATGCACTAACGGATCAGCAAGGGCTTCTACTAGGTTTTTATCTAGGTCGGTCTCTTCACCCTCAAGTTCAAGAGTAATCTCTTTTTTTAGAGTTCTTGCAAGATCACGAACAACTCGTGGAAAACGACCAAACACTTTCTTAATGGGTTGCATACGCGTTTTCATTACTGCGCCTTGCAAATCAGCCGTTACTACATCTAGATTAGTTATTGCCTTGGCCATGCTTTCATCATTAACATTGGTGCTGAGGCTAAGTAGACGGTTTCTCACCAACACTAACTCGCCAACCATATTCATAATCTGGTCTAAGCGTTTGGTATCAACTCTTACGGTGGTTTCTGCTTGAGGAGGAGCAGCAGACTTTTTCTCTTCTTTTATAGCGGCTGTAGGTGCAGGTTTTACCTCTTTCGCCTTCTTAGGGGGTGAACTAACTTTTCCAACCGCAGGTTGTTTTTCTGCAACCTTAGTTACTTCAATAACAACAGATTTTTCAGCTGGACCTTTACCTTTGCCATGAAGCTGGTCTAACAACGCCTCAAATTCATCATCAGAAATATCATCACCCGATGGAGTTTGCTCAGATGCTGTTGAAGTTGGTTTTATGTGTTCACTTTCAGTTTTCTCTTCGCCCTTAAATTGACCTTTGCCATGTAATTGATCCAGTAGCGCTTCAAATTCGTCATCGCTGATATCTTGGTCATTGGAAGACGCTTCATCAACAGTAACAGTTTGTACCGTCTCTACGCCGCCGTGTAATTCATCTAACAACGCTTCAAACTCATCTTCACCGAAATCATCAGAGGCTATTTCTGTTTTAACGTTATCTGTAACTTCATCAACCGAGGGATTACAGTCAGTTAGTTCGTCAGTTGATTCGGGCTTACTGAATCTGGTAAGAATATCTATCAGGCTCTTTTCAACAGGGACAAGTGGGTCACCAGCTTTGACCAGACTGAACATCTGTACCATTTCATCTGTGACCTGTAATATTACATCCATCAGTTCAGGCGTAAGAGTGCGTTTACCATTACGCATTACATCAAAAACATTTTCAGCGCCATGACATATATCAACCAACTCATTTAGTGATAAGAATCCAGCACCTCCCTTTACAGTATGATACCCTCTGAAGATAGCGTTTAGCAGGTTGGCATCTTCTGGATTATTTTCTAACTCGACAAGCTGTTCTTGTAATTGCTCTAAAATCTCCCCGGCTTCAACCAGAAAGTCAGCTAGTATTTCTTCGTCAACTTCAAAAGCCATATTATCCCCCCCTAAAATCCCAGACTGGAAAGCAAATCATCTACGTCATCTTGATTGGACGCCACGTCTTCTCTACTGTCAGCATCCAATATTGGACCTTCTGCTTTAACTCTATCGACCTCATTTTCAGTTTTGTTAGGCTTTTCAATAACCTCGTCAGCATTTATAGACTCAACGCTACCAAAAATAGTGAGCATGGAGACTAAATTATCTTCAACTTCTTTAACTAAATCTATAACACGCCTAATAACTTGGCCAGTCAAATCCTGATAACCTTGAGCCATTAGTACTTCAGTTAGCAAGCCGGTCAATTTGGCAGATTCATCATTTCCATCTTTGAGAAAACCACCCACTTCTTTCACTAGCTCATTAAACTCACCTAACTGCAAGTTTCTATCAATGAGATTATTCCACCCCGGCGTAATACTAACTATTCCAACATGCAATTTTTCTGCAATTGGCATACATGAGTCAACCAAGTCCATAGTTTTATTCGCGGCTTCTTCAGTTGCTTCGATAACATAATTGAGTCGTGTCCGAGCATCAGGAATATCTTCATTCGCCATATTAACAATACGGGGATCTAGCTGAAAGTTATTTAATGAATCGTGAAGCTGACGAGTTAACTTACCAACTTCGGCAAATAGCTCAACCGAACTCTGAGCTCCAGCAGACTCGAGAATATCAAATGCCCCTTGATTATCTCCAGCCTCAATTAATACAACTAATTTTTTTGCGTCTTCGAGTGAAATTGGCGCAGTGTACAAAGTGGTCATACAGTCTTTCCTAGCAATCAAGTTAGCCTGAATTTAACCAAGTCTTTGAAAGATCTTTGCTAATTTCTCTTTTAATGTTGCAGCAGTAAATGGCTTAATAACATATCCATTAACTCCAGCTTGTGCAGCGGCAACGATTTGCTCCTTTTTAGCTTCAGCGGTCACCATCAAAACAGGTATATGTTTTAAATTGGCATCAGCACGTATTGCCCTGAGAAGATCAATGCCTTGCATGCCAGGCATGTTCCAGTCAGTTACCACAAAATCAAAATCACCTTGTTGCAACATAGGCAAAGCAGTATTGCCATCGTCTGCTTCTTGTATATTTGCAAAACCAAGGTCTTTGAGTAAATTCTTAATAATCCGACGCATTGTTGAAAAATCATCGACAACGAGGATTTTCATTTTCTTATCCAAAACCACCTCCGGTAAAAGTTTTAGCTATTATGCTAAAACTCAAAATTGTTGACATTATTATTCTTCGTTTGAACGCCAATATTGCATGCGAGACTTAACTTTCAACATGGCTTGGCTATGTATTTGACTCACCCTGGACTCACTAACATCCAGTACTTCACCAATTTCACGTAAATTTAATTCGTCATCATAATATAAAGACAAAACAATTGCCTCACGCTCTGGCAATGTTGTTATAGCTTTAACCAGTGCTTTTTGAAATGAACCTTGAAGAAAATCTTCGAAGGGCGTGTCTGAACCCTTTGTATGTGCAGTACTGATCACATCTTCACTGACACCTAAGTCTTCCATGCCGATAATTTTTCCAGCATTCACTTCATTTAACATCTGGTGATAACTTTCAATACTAACTTGTAATTTTTCAGCTACATCTAGATCTCTGGCGTCACGACCTGTTTCTCGCTCAACCTGATTTATAGCTTCAGTGATGGCTCGGCCATTTTTGTGCACCGAACGCGGGGTCCAATCACCTTTGCGTATTTCATCTAACATAGACCCTCTGATACGGATGCCGGCAAAGGTTTCGAAACTTGCACCTTTACCACCATCAAAATTTCGAGATGCTTCTAATAACCCAATCATACCCGCTTGAATTAAATCGTCGACCAACACACTAGCTGGCAAGCGTGCTATCAAATGATGAGCAATTCGCTTGACCAAGGATGTATGTTTTTCTAGAAGCTCATACTTATCGGCAGGTTGTTGATAAGCAGCAGCTTTATTATTCACCCGTTATCACCTACTGCTTTTTTAGTGACCAATTGTTCGAGAAAAAACTCTAAATGACCACCTGGTTGATTCGGAATGGGCCACTCTGTTGCTTTTTTGGCAAGTCTTCGAATAGCCATAGCTGCAGGTGACGTAGGAAAGGCTTCTACAATGGCTTTTTGTTTTCTAACAGACTTTCGAACATTTTCATCAAATGGAATAACAGCAACAAGCTCTAAAGCCACGTCTAAAAACCGATTAGTCACTTTACTCAATTTGGAAAACAATTCATCACCTTCGCGCATACTGCGCACCATATTGGCAACAATTTTAAAACGGAATACGCCATGTTCTTTATTGAGAATTTTTATCAGTGCATAGGCATCAGTAAGAGATGTAGGCTCATCACAAACGACCATTATAATGTCTTGAGAAGCCTTAGAAAAGCTCAATACCATGTCGGATATACCAGCCGCAGTGTCAACAATTAGCACATCAATTTGCGATTGTAATTCACTGAAAGCACGAATAATGCCTGCATGCTCCGTAGGCGTAAGTTCAGTCATCGATTGGCTACCTGAACTCGCTGGGGCGATCTTGATACCGTAAGGACCTTCAACTAACACCTCATCTAAGGTGCACTCACCCGATAAAACATGAGACAGATTTTTTTCTACCCGAAGACCTAAAAGGACATCAACGTTGGCTAAGCCTAAATCAGCATCCAACACCATGACCCTTTTGCCTTGCTGTGCGAGTGATATGGCAGTATTAAGAGTAACATTTGTTTTCCCTACACCACCCTTACCGCCTGTCACGGCAATGACCTTTATTAATCTCGATTGATTCATTCTTCTTAAGCTGCTCGCTTGGTCATCAATCATACTAATACTGCTGTGTTATGTATTTGGTTATGACTAGTATGAATTAAACCAAATTTTTTATAAAGCTTCGCAGCACTAGTAATTAAAAATTTTGTGCTGGCAGGTTGCAAATCCTCTGGTACTCGTTGACCGTCAGCTAGGTAACAAATTTGTAATTTGTTCTCAATTGCCACACTTATAACCTCACCTAAGCTGTAACACTCATCTAATTTAGTCAATATACACCCTTGTAAAGAAATGTGCCTATACTCATTAATAGTTTGTTGCATGAAGCGGTACTGACAGTTGGCCTGCATCACTAAATAATGTCTTATATTAGAACAGGAGCTTTGTTTCATAGTATTTAACTGTTTGATTAGTCTAACATCTTTTTGACTAAAACCTGCAGTATCTACTAACACTAAACGCTTATTTCTAAACTGATAAAGTAAATCAGATAGTTCGTTTGAATTTTGGGCTTTTTTGACACTACAGCCAATAATTTTTCCGTAAGTAGCAATTTGATCGTATGCACCTATTCGATAATTGTCCAAGGTAATAATTGCCACTTGTTCGACGCCAAATTTTTGTGCTGCTTGAGCCGCAAGTTTAGCAATAGTAGTGGTTTTACCTGCACCAGTTGGTCCCATCAATGCAACCACTCCTGATTGTGACAATATATCATCATGTTTAGTTTGTAATCTGTTAGCTAAAAGTTTTAATAGAAATAGCCAAGATTGTCTCTCGTCGGCTGATTCTGGCGCATAAGATACCAGTTCTTCAGATAATGCATCCGATATACCCATTTGCTGCAACCTTTGAAATAGATATCCATGTAATGGATGTTTGCGGTTTTTTTCTTGTTCAATCAACCCAGAAACTTGAAACTGTAGAATGTGACGCAGGGAAGATAACTCTTGACGCATTTCCTTAAGGGGATCAGGTTGCTGATTACTTGGCTGGCTACTTGGCTGGCTACTTGGCTGAGCATTAACCGTAGTGCCTGAGTATACTGGCGAGTGTGTTTCGGAAACCTGTTTAACGTCTGCAAATTTTGAAGGAGAGGTAGATTGAGACTGCTTTTCTAACAATGCTTTTAAACTATCAGGTCCACTATCACCGATAATTTCACTTAAAGTGGGAGTTTTTCTGGATAGATTAGCTTGGGCCTTTAATTCCGATTTTTTTGGTAATAGTTGAGCATCAGGTTCTTTGTCATATGCGGCCACTATCTCGATACCGTCAGCATGTTTTTTATTTGACATGATAACTGCGTCACCACCCAACTCGTCTTTTACCTGTTTGAGTGCTTCTCGCATATCTTTGCCATAAAAACGTCTGATTTTCATATATACCTCTTAAATACCAATACTACGCTAGATCATCCCGTCAGATTATTGACCCACGGCATTGACAATTTTAATTTGTTTGTCATCAGGAATTTCCTGATAAGACAAAACATGTAATCCATTCACTGAGTGTTTTAAGAATTTTGACAACACGGGCCTCAACATACCTGATGTCAATAAAACTGCAGGCTCACCTGCTAATTCTTGTTGCTGAGCAGCTTCGTTCAACGAACCTTGCAAACGTTCCGCTAAACCGGGTTCAATTCCTGCGCCATCCGCTCCACCCGCTTGTAATGACTGGTGCAACATCTGTTCCAGTTCTGGTGCCAAAGTAATAACAGGAATTTCAGCCAGACCACCGTTTATTTCTTGTACAATTAGGCGTTTAAGTGCAATGCGAACTGCAGATACCAACACGTCAGGATCTTGGCTTTTGGGACCAAACTCACATAGTGTCTGTACTATGCTTCGCATATCTCTGATAGGTACGCCTTCGTAAAGCATGGTTTGCAGGACTTTCACTACCGTGCTCAAAGGCAAGATATCAGGCACTAAACCTTCAACTAATTTAGGACTGTTTTTGGCTAATAAATCTAACAATTGTTGTACTTCTTCATGTCCTAGTAACTGATAAGCGTTGTTGCTTAACAATTGGCTTAAATGCGTAGCCACTACAGTGGCCGCATCCACCACCGTATAACCGAGGGTTTGAGCATGTTCTCTTTGACTAGATTTGATCCATACAGCATCGAGTCCAAAAGCAGGGTCTTTAGTCGCTTTACCTTCTAATTTTCCAAATACTTGTCCAGGATTAATCGCCAATTCATCATCATGGCTGAGTTCTGCTTCACCAACAGTGACGCCCAACATAGCAATAGTGTAGTTGTTAGGCGTTAAATCTAAATTGTCGCGAATATGCACAGGAGGGATCAAAAAACCAAGTTCTTGAGATAACTTTTTCCGCACACCTTTGATGCGAGTGAGCAATTCACCACCTTGTGCTTTGTCGACCAATGGGATCAACCTATAACCGACTTCTAAACCGATGGTGTCGACATGCTGAACATCGTCCCAGCCTAGTTCTTTGATTTCTAAAGGTTGTTGATTTTTTTCAGGTAATGAGTTGACTAGCTCTGGCTCATTTTCAATCTTCTGTGCGCGCCAATAACCGTAATATGCATAACCTGCTACTAGGGCACTAAAGCCCAAAAAGGCAACATGAGGCATACCTGGAACAATCCCCATAACAAACAATATACCCGCTGTAATATAAAGTGCCCGGGGATCACCCAATTGCCTGGTTAATTCTTTACCCATTTCTTGTGAATCATTTTCTCTCGTCACAATAATGGCTGTCGCCACTGACAATAGCAATGAAGGGATCTGTGCAACTAAGCCATCACCTATGGTCAGTAGAGTGTATATTTCAACCGCGTCGCCAAAAGCCAAATCATGCTGGATCATGCCAATAAATAAGCCACCCACTAAGTTGATAAGCATTATAAATAAACCGGCAATAGCATCGCCTTTTACAAATTTAGACGCACCGTCCATAGAACCGTAAAAGTCCGCTTCACTGGTGATTTCAAAGCGACGCTTACGGGCTTCATCCGCATCAATAAAACCTGCATTCAGGTCTGCATCTATGGCCATTTGTTTCCCAGGCATAGCATCCAAAGTAAAACGTGCACTGACTTCTGATATACGCCCTGCACCAGCAGTAACTACTTTAAAATTAATGATCAGCAAAATAGCAAACACCACTATACCGACGGCATAGTTACCACCAATTACAACTTCACCGAAAGCCTGAATAACTTTACCTGCAGCATCACCACCCTCGTGGCCTTCTAATAATACAATCCGAGTCGAAGCCACGTTTAGGGCAAGTCTTAATACAGTTGCGATAAGCAATACCAGTGGAAAAATACCAAAGTCGACGGGCTTCTTGGTAAACACAGACACCAAGATGATGACTAACGAAAGAGCAATATTGAAACTGAAGAGGATATCTAACAGAAATGCAGGCATAGGTAAAATTACCATGCCCATTATTGCTAATAAGACTATTGGTGCGCCCAAACCAGATGATACAGACTTGAATTGGTTTTTATCAAACCGACCGAAAAAAGAAGCTAATTGCATAAACGAAATATTGACGCTTTATTGATTATGTTATCCGTAGAAGCTTAAAAGCAACTAGTGCGCCAAGTCTATTGAGAATGGTGAATTCTTTGTGTAAATAGACTAATACAACACTTAACGTCTCAATTCTGGAGGGATAGGTAAGTTAGTTTTTAATGGTTGAGGACGTTTGCCTTTACCTTGTTTAAAAGCTTTTAATTGATAAACATAAGCCAGTACTTGTGCTACGGCCATAAACAACTTTTCAGGAATTTCGTGTTCTGCTTCAGTGGAATAATAGATAGCCCTAGCAAGCATAGGGGATGCTAAAATAGGTATATCATGTGCATTGGCAATAGTACGAATATGCATAGCCATTTCATCTACTCCTTTAGCCACTAAAGTAGGTGCACGTGTGCCAAACTGATCATATTTTAAAGCCACGGAAAAATGAGTGGGATTGGTGACTACCACATCAGCATTAGGCACTTCTTGCATCATCCTGTTAGCAGCAGCCTGATATTGTAACTTCCGAATTCTGCTTTTAACTTGAGGGTCACCATCGGCGTTTTTACGTTCATCTTTGACTTCCTGCAAAGACATTTTCATTTCTTTGTTGTGCTTGTAGCTTTGATAAGGCACATCGAAAATAGCAATAGGGATCAGAGCACAAGTCATAATCAAAAAGCCCCATGCAATCAAATCTAATGCATGAAACAGGTTTTGCGGGTATAGCTCTAGGTCCAAATGTAATGCTTCATCCTTAAATATATTCAATGCCACGTACGCCATCGACGCAACCACCACAAATTTAGCTATAGCTTTAAGTAATTCCACCACGCTGTTCATACCAAACATACGCTTAAAACCTGCTATTGGGCTAATTTTTTGTGCTTTTGGCGCGGCACCATCCCAAGTGAAATTATAACCACCCAAAGCAACATTGCCGTAAATACCAGCGATAGTCACAATCAGCATATATAGCAACACCGGCATGCTGATCGTTTCGAATGCGAAACCCCAGGCTTGAAACATATGGATGAAATCGTATGTTTCATCACGAGACAAAGTAAACGCACTCTGTGCCACTTCAAATAGAGCGTTGGCAATCTGAGAGCCAATAACTAAGAAACTAATACCACTAGAGATTAAAACTAAAGCCGTCGACAATTCCTTTGATCTTGCAATTTGACCTTTTTTGCGGGAATCCTCAATTTTTTTGGAGGTGGGTTCTTCTGTTTTTTCGTTTGCATCAGACATGGTTTATCTCCCTCACTTAAGCACACACCAGCACTAGCTGACACATCATATTCAGTGCCCTCTCCCACAACACCTCAAAGTGATGGGGTATATTGTCTAGAGTTAACCAAATTATCAGTAAACCCATAACTTGTGCGATAGCAAAACCGATACTAAAAATGTTTAACTGCGGGGCTGCTTTGGTCATTACACCAAATGCTAAGTTAACAATAAGTAATGACACTATTGGCGCTAAGGATATCGTGATTGCTGAAATAAACATCCAACCTGCCCAGTGCGCAATATCTCTAAATTGTTCTGGGGCAAACCATGCTTCACCAATAGGAAAAGCCTCAAAACTCATAACAACCATGCGGATCGTGGCTAAATGACCATCTAATGCCCAAAAAAGTAACGTCGCTAAAATTAGATAAAACTGCCCTACTGCAGGCACGCTGATACCATTTACCGGATCGACTATGGATGCAAATCCCAACCCTGTTTGCAAGGCCACTACTTCGCCTGCCAGTACAAATGTATTTAGTACTATGTTCGACAAAAAACCCAATGCTATGCCAATAATTAACTGCTGTATTACTAACAAAAAAGTTCCCACAGAAAAAATCTCTGATACTGGGATCGGAACTGGCGGGATAACAGGCATAATAATCAGGGTTAAAAATAGAGTAAGCAAAGCCCTTGTGGTGGGCGGCACACTATTGGCACTTAAACCTACCATAGAGGCGAATAACCCAGAGATCCGCATAAACGGCAACAGTAAATCCGCCAAATACTGCATGACTGTAGTGGTTGCTATATCCAAGGTTTTAACCTTGAGCCTGAAAAAGTAACATCACTAACCCAGGACCTCTGGAATTCGCTCTACCATAGTAAAAGTGAAGTCCATAAGCTTTTGCACTAACCAATGACCTCCCCAGCTTAGTGCCAATAAAGTAACAATTAAGCGTGGCAGAAAACTCATGGTCTGTTCATTGATAGACGTTGCGGCTTGAAACACAGCAACAATTAAGCCCACAAACAAGCTGGGCAAGATAATCACTGAAACCAACAAAATTACCATCTGTAAAGCTTCTTTGAGTATGTCAACAAAGACCTCTGGACTCATAGGAACACCTTGCTAATTAGTTGAATATTTTTTTGATTGTTTAACATTATCTAACCCATCCCAAAACTATTCGCTAAGGTGCCAAAGACTAGATTCCAGCCATCCACTAATACAAACAACATCAGTTTAAAGGGCAATGAAACTATCATGGGCGATAGCATCATCATGCCCATCGCCATTAGTATGGAGGCAACCACCAAATCTAGAATTAAAAAGGGAATAAACAACATAAAACCAATTTGAAATGCAGTTTTGAGTTCACTCGTGACAAAGGCAGGGATCAAAACGTTCATAGGCACGTCAACTGGATCTTGAAATTGCCCGTCCATTCCGCCAATTTGCACAAAAGTCTCTAAATCTTTAACGCGTGTTTGTGCCAGCATAAATGCACGTAAGGGCTGTTTACCAATCTCATAAGCTTTGATAGAGGTCATTTCTTCATTTAAGTAAGGTTGCAACGCGGTTTCGTTTATCTTTTCAAATACTGGCGCCATAATAAACATCGACAAGAACAAACTCACGCCGATTAAAATCTGGTTAGAGGGTGCTTGCTGTAGACCTATGGCTTGTCTCAATATAGATAGCACTATGATGATCCGTGTGAAGGAGGTCATCATCATCACAAAAGCAGGTAGCAGGCTTAACGATGTCATAATAGCGACAACTTGCAAGGTCATCGTGTAATCTTTGCTACCATCGGGGTTGTCTGTCAAGGTCAGAGCTGGGATCCCTGGTTCAGCCCAAACCTGTTCACTGACAATGCTCATCAACAACAACAAACAAAAACTGCAACATATTTTTTTCATGAACGTTGTCCGTCAATATTATTTTTCTTATTATCTTGATCCAAAACAGGGTTTGTTTTACCGGCCATAAACAGCGCCAGTTTATCTTTGAAATTTTCGTTTCCTGGTGATGCTGGCGAATTATCAATATGAGTAGACAATGTCGCTAAATGGTTAATATTGTGAGCCGTAATACCTAATAAATGTTGCTCACCCGCTACTTCAATGACTAATACTCTCTCTTTGGCACCAGCCATCATTGAGGCAACAACTTTCAGTTTAGAAGTGCCAGACTGAGTGACGTTAAACCGTCGCATAAGGAAAGCAAGTACAAAGACAACGCCAATAACCAATAACAAAGAAAGGAAAATTGACACTATTGTTGTGGGGTTTGTCAGACTTTCAGGCGCCGAATTGGCCTTAAAAGAGATACATAAAAATGAGCCTAGAACTATCCAAACCCATGTTTTATATGCTTTTTGTTTATCTAATTTTTTTGATTCTTTCCAGTTGACTAATAACATCAGTTAATCTAATACCAAATTTATCGTTGACGACTACTACTTCCCCATGAGCAATCAACGTGCCATTTACTAAAACATCTAATGGCTCTCCAGCGATTCGGTCAAGTTCAACTACAGAACCTTGATTTAACTGGAGTAAATTTCGGATACTAATATTACTTCTCCCGACCTCCATGGAGATAGTCACAGGAATATCTAGAATAGTGTCGAGTTTACGTTTTTCTTTGGGTGTTATTTCTCTATCTTCATCAAATTCTTCAAGTTCGGCTACTTCTGCTTCCGGACTAAACTGTGAACTAGAGTCGCTTCCATCATCAGCCTGTTCGGCCATGGCAGCAGCCCAATCGTCTAAACCGTCTTCTTCACTCATTATCTACTCCACACTCTAAACAAATGGTTTACCAGTCATCTTCAAGGGTTTGCAATTCGGCGTCGCTATCAATTCTTCGACCACCTTTAGTTAATAGTTGTAGCTCAGACTTCACAGAAGTTGGGCGCGGAATTTTTTCAATTATTTTAAGTGCTACGTTGTCCCTAGAACGTCCCAATTTGGCTCTAAAAGTGGGCAGATTCTCAATTAGCACGGTAATGTGTTCTGGCATCTCAATGGGTATCACATAACCCGATTCAAGCTCCATCATATTTTCTAACGTTAATTGCAAGTCCATCATATGAGTGGATAAGGATACTTTCACATCCATAATCTCGTCCCGTAGAGCCTTGCTCCAGCGTAAATCAGTATCTTCTTTATCACTTTGTACGCCAGCATCTAAAAGCTCCCTTATTGGTTCTAACATTGAATAAGGAAGAGATATGTGAAAGTCACCGCCGCCGCCATCTAATTCGATGTGGAAAGAGCTGATCACCACGACCTCTGTAGGGCTCACAATGTTGGCCATAGCTGGATTAACTTCAGAATCTAGATATTCGAATGACACGTCCATAACCGGTGCCCATGCCTCTTTATAATCTTCAAAGATAAGCTTCAATAACATCTGGATAATACGTCGTTCAGTTGGAGTAAACTCTCGGCCTTCAATTTTTGCATGATAACGACCGTCACCACCAAAAAAATTATCGACTAAAATAAATACCAACCTAGCTTCCATAGTAATCAGTCCCGTGCCTTTCAGTGGACGAAAACGCACCATATTCAAACTGGTAGGTACAAACAAGGTGTGAATATACTCTCCAAACTTAATCATCTGGATACCATTAATGGATACTTCTGCAGAACGGCGCATCATATTAAAAAGGCTCACCCGCATGTGCCGAGCAAAACGCTCGTTAACAATTTCAAGCGTTGGCATTCGCCCACGAACAATTCTGTCTTGGGAAGAAAAGTCATATTCCATTGCTGACTCATTAGACTTAACAACATCAACTTCTTCTTCCTCAACATCGTCTACACCATGTAATAGTGCATCAATCTCGTCTTGGGATAATAAATCGCTCAATCTAACTCTCTCATTAAGAAATTATTTGTTATTGCATAACAAACCCAGTGAAAAGTACTTCTTCCACTGTACCGCCAACATCTAGCATAGTTTTTTGTACTGCTTTCAACGCTCTGTCACGAATAGCGGTTTTTCCAGCTTCGGTTACTAGGTCATCTGCATTGGCGGCGCTAAAAGTTTTTAACAAGGCGCCTTCAATCAAAGGAGTATGCATTTTTACTTTTTCTTCATTATCAGAACCACGCATCATTAGCTGTACTTTAATTTCAACATACCTATCTCTGGATGACCCATATACATTAAATATAAAGGGTCTGGGCATTGCGACATAAATAGCAGTTCCATTTTTAAACGCAGCTAAGGCAACCCCTTCTTCCCCTTCTTCCCCTTCTTCCCCTTCTGTCATAGGTCCACCTTCAACAGCAGAAGTAGATGCATCGTCATCCATTAGAAAAAAATAAGCAGCACCGCCGCCAACGGCAATAAGTGCAACAACAGCAACGATAATAATAATAAGTTTGCTTCGTTTACTGCCCTCTTCCATTTGTAATTCTTCAGCCATTTTTTTCTCAAATATTAAAGTTTTGTATATCTAAGCCTATTATCAACCCCAATGGTAAATTGGCAAAGCGCTTTAGGCTATTTACATGCAAACTAGACAAAATAATCAATTCCACCGAGCGCTCCATTGACAATGTTTTGTTGTGCTAAAACTTGTTCAGATACATCAATATCTTCAGCCTCATCCGGACTGGGTCCGCCATGTCTTGTTAACTCACCATCACCTTGGCTTTGCCGACCATCGCTTTCTTGGCGAACGGAAGATTGACCAAGCTCAATACCTTTTTCAGCCAACATTTCTTTCAATCTGGGAGTGGCATTGTCAACTGCATCACGTGCTTGTTGAGTTTGAACTACAAAATTCACTGTCGCAGACTCACCATACACTGCAACTTTGACATGCAATGAACCCAATTCAGCAGGATCAAGTCGTATTTCAGCTATAAGATTTTTAGTATTCACCATCCAACGTACTTTTTCGGCTAACTGCTGATGACCTTCAGGTTTGGCTATATTAATAGGCTTCTCAAGCTTAGATTCAAACTGATTTAATTGAATTTGTTTACTTTGTTCACCCTGAATTTGTGCAACATCTAATGATGTATTGCTATAAGTTTGGTCGTGATTATGTTCGAGAGCACGCTTCATTATTTGGGCAGAATCTAACACCTGAGAAACGCTTTTAAGCATCTGTTCTAAATTAACAGGAGCTTTTTCTGAGCCCCCTGAATCAGATGTTTTTGCTAACGCATCAGACACTAACGCTTTCAAATCAATACCCGGCTCTCTGCCCTGAGATAATTGATTCTTAAACTCCTCTAAGCCTGTCTTTAATGCAGAAATAAAATCCTTTGACGGGGATTCGACTGAACTTATGATTTCAGCAGCCTTAGGAATAATGACCTGCTGAGCAATCTGAATGGAACTTAAAGGTTCATCCAACTTTTTATTATCAAATACTTGCTGAGCAATATTCTCTAGTACTTTATCCAGATTGCTTTCACTCAAGTTCAGTATGTTTTTTATATCGTTATTAGCGGCCAGTTTCTCGATTTTGCCTGAGTTAGGTAAATTACTCGGCGCCGATTGAACCATTGAAATATCTTTTTCAAGCAACTCGCCTTCCACGGCGGCAGACTCTAAATCTATTGATAGAGTTTCATTTTGCTGATTTATTAAAATCGAATCTTTTTTAATGAGGTTATCTATTGTTGTATCAAGTGTTTTTTGGTCGACAATCTCAGTGCCATCTTTTTGAGTCACTAGATTTAGCTGGCTGATTAAATCTTGTAAAACCTCTAGGTTTTTTTTAGGTTTCACAACATCCTCCAACTTCTGAAGATTATCAACTAATGATACCCATTCTTGAGCAACTACAGTAGCTGATCCGTCAGCTGATTCCCCTTTTGTATTGGCAACCACAAATTCACTTTCATCAGAAGCACTGCTTTCTATGGCATCTTCAGTAGCAATATTGTCCTGTGACAAACTTGATTTTTGTGAATCATGAGTGTCTGTGTGTTCATTTAAAGTACTTTTAGTTTGGTTTGCTTTGCCTTCTATTGTTGTAGAAGTACTCACCTTCTCTATTTCATCCGTAGATTCTTGCAAAGTGTTTCTACTTGAACTGTTTTGCACACTCTCAGATTTACTCGCTAGGGGCTTCACAGACTTTTGATCTTGTAATAACTTGCCAAACTGCTCATTTGACTCGGAATTAGTAAATGAATTAGGTGACATACTTGTGGCAAAAGCGGCAATTTCTGGTTTAACTGTGGCAACATGTTGCACCATTATTTTTCATTCCTAGAACTAAAGTTTAATATAAAACAATGACTTAAAAATTTTTTATTTTTAAGTCAGTCTTAAATTATCAGTTATTTTGTGTATGTATATATGATTCAGCAAAGACCATTCCAACTTTTACTCATACCACATCAAAATGTCGGATCCAGCGGCGATCCTTACTTCCGCATAAACTTTTGTAATGACAGTTCATCCAGCATCATTTGTTCTATTTTATCCTCACGTTTTATTTTGGCTTTGTGCTGTTTATCTAGCAACATTTCTACCGCTTTACGTTTTCGCTGTTGTGTCATCCATTGCATACGTCTTTGTTCCGCCACCCTTACCGCTTGATTTAAAGTATACATTTGCATTTCACAGGCTTTATCTAACTTGCCGATAAATTGATGATGTTGACCAAAAGTGACACTCCCAACCCCTTGTTTTGCTCGCTGATGAGCCTGACGTAAGTAATCTAGACGATAACTTTCTAATCCGGTAAGCTTTTGTTTATGGTCTTGGGCAAACTGTTGAGCGAGCTGAAAAACCTGCACCAGTTTTTGTTCTTTTTGCCTCTCCCAGTCGGCGACCATTTGTAGTTGAGATTGAGCCATCGATTAGCCTCCAATAACTGAGATTGTTAGTAGCACCGCTTTGCTTGATCGCAATGCTTTTGTAAGTCGCAACGATTTTGTAAGTCGCAACGCTTTACCCCTTACCTAACCCACCACTTAATGTGGTCATATCCGCTATGCTATGCTCAAAATCTATAATTTGTTGCATACCTTGCTGCAAAAAAGCATTGATAGCAGGTTCGGCATTCATCGCCAGATCAATCCTTGGGTCGGTACCTTTGGTATACGCACCAATACTTATCAAATCACGATTTCGCTGGTAATTTGAATACACTTGACGAATACGCCGCGCGCCATGGAGGTGCTCTTGAGATACCACCATAGGCATAACCCGACTAATAGAAGCTTCGATATCAATGGCAGGATAATGGCCTGAATCGGCTAAATCTCTGGACAGTACAATGTGTCCGTCCAAAATCGCTCTCGCCGCATCTGCTATGGGATCTTGTAGATCATCACCTTCTGTCAATACCGTATAAAAGGCTGTAATAGAGCCTTGCTCTTCACTGCCATTGCCAGCTCGTTCAACCAGTGCCGGTAATCTGGCAAATACCGAAGGTGGGTAACCTTTTGTCGCAGGTGGTTCGCCTACAGCAAGGGCAATTTCACGCTGCGCCATGGCATATCGTGTTAAGGAATCAATCAATAATAATACATTTAAACCTTTGTCTCGAAAATATTCGGCAATAGTAATGGCTGTGTCACAGCCTTTTAGCCGCATAAGTGGAGAAGTATCGGCTGGTGCTGCCACTACTACCGATTTTTTACGTTCTTCTTCACCTAAAATATCTTGAATAAATTCTTTTACTTCCCTGCCGCGTTCTCCTACTAAGCCCACTACAACGATATCCGCAGCGGTGCCTCTGGTCATCATGCCCATCAACACACTTTTACCCACACCACTACCGGCAAATAAGCCCATCCGCTGACCTAAACCAACAGTAACAATAGAATTTATCGCCCTAACACCGACATCCAAAGCTTCAGTAATTGGTTTACGTAGGAGAGGATTCATCGGTGGCCTAGATAAAGGAACACGTTTTTCAGCTTTGATAGGGCCTAGGCCATCTAGAGGTTGGCCATTACCATCCACTACCCTGCCTAGTAACTCCATACCAACGGCCAAGCCTTGCTCGCGGTTGAGTGGTTGCACACGTGAGCCAGGCACTATGCCTTTGACGGCTTCAGTAGGCATCAAGTAAGTTATATTTTCAGCAAAACCCACCACTTCTGCTTCGATTTCACCTTCCATCGTTTGAATCAAACACTGACTACCAACAGGCATCTGACAACCTACAGCTTCGAGTGTCAGCCCTATACCACGAACTAGTTTACCGCTTGCGACAATGGGAACTTTAGGTACCTGATCTTTTAGCAATTTTATTCGATCTAACATAGAAGTAGACATAACTTAATCGTCACTTTCGTTAACATGACTCAAACCTTGTTCTAACAGGAATTTATCAATTACATCTCTGACTCGCCGCTCTACGGTAATGTCAACGGCATTCGATTGCGTGACAATTTCACATCCACCAGCTGACAATTCAGGAGATTCGATAAAGTCCCAATTATGGTTAGTTATTTCTTCTGGGCTAAAATGATTATTGACCAACTCAATATCACTCGGATGTAAATGAATTTGATAATGTTTTTCTTGAATTGGTAAGGCTTTTAAACCTTCACTTAAGGCCTGAAAAATAAGATCAGTATTGGTTTTAACCTCACTGCGTATGACACCTTTAGCAAGACTCACTGCCAATAACACTAACTCTTTCTCCAGTGCTTTTTCCACATTTGCCAAAGGGGTTTGAATACTATTAATTAACGAAGTCCAACTGCTCAGATGTTGATGCACTTGCTCCTCACCGGCGGCTAAGCCTTGTATAGTACCGTCTTCTAAACCTTTGGCCATGCCTTGCTCTAGCCCTTTAGCTAATCCCTCTTCATACCCTTGGCCATGGCCTTCTTGATGGCCTTGAGATACACCCTCTGTATGGGCCGCAACTCTGATTTCTTCAATTTCTTCAGCGGTGGGGGGCAATATTTCTATTTCTGACTCAGGTGGTTCGTATTTCCAGTTTGATTTACGATTGAATGCGTTAGTGATTGTGTCGTGTTCTGCTTGTCTGGTGTCTTCAACATAGGGAAGATCCCACGATTTATATTTCCCTTCTTGTATGTCTTCTTGCATGTCTTCTTGCATGTCTTCTTGCATGTCTTTTTTCTCATCAACGGTCATGCTTTTCATACCTCAAAGATATCATCAACTAGATTACAGGAATTCATCGTTACCGCCGCCGCCCAACATAATTTCACCGGCGTCAGCCAAACGTCTAGCCACCGAGAGTATTTCTTTCTGCGCAGTTTCCACGTCACTAATGCGAACAGGTCCCATAGCTTCAAGATCATCAATCAGCATTTGCGCAGCACGCTTAGACATATTTTTAGTAATTTTATTTCTAAGCTCTTCCTCTGCCCCCTTAATGGCTTTAAGTAACGCATCTTGCTGCACTTCTCGAAGGATAGCCTGCATAGCTTTGTCGTCAACATCAGCCAAATTATCAAACACAAACATCAAATCTTGGATTTGTTGGCTCATCTCTTCGTCATGTTCGCGGATAGCGTCCATTAGCTGGCCTTCGATATTGGTATCGAGGTAGTTCATAATGTCTGCTGCAGATTTCAACCCACCCATCTTCGCAGCTTGTGTACCGGCTTGACCGGCAAATTGTTTCTCCATGATTTCGTTCAATTCTTGTAGTGCTGCAGGTTGTACTTCCTCCAAATTTGCAACCCTCATCATTAAATCTAATCGAACCTTTTCTGGGAATTGACTGAGGATTTCTGCAGATTGTTCTGCATCTAGGTAAGACATAACGATAGTTTGAATTTGTGGATGTTCGTTACGAATTATGCTGGCCACTTGTTTTGAGTCCATCCATTTTAATGAATCTAGGCCCTTTGCCCCTGTACCCATCAAAATCTGATCAATCAAGTTTGCGGCTTTGTCCTCACCCAAAGCCGATGTCAGTGCACGTTTCACAAAGTCTGTACTTTGGAACCCAATGGTACTGTAGTTTTGAATCTCTTCTATAAAGTGTTTATGTACCGCTGTAATTTTTGACTGAGTCATATCATCAATTTGAGTCATTGCTTGACCCAATTTTTGCACTTGCTTTGGCTCTAAATGTTTAAGAATTTGCGCCGCATCATCTTCAGTCAAACTTAAAAGCAAAATAGCGGCCTTATCAACACCTTCTAATTTACTAACGTCGTAACCAGTGTTTTCAATCTCTTCTTCAGCCACAATCTAATCCTCAAAATTCCAAGTGTTAAGTCTAAACTTATTCATCAAGCAACATCCAGTTTTTTACTACTTGCGAAGACAACTCTGGTTCATTCGCTACCAGCGCTCTCACAGCTTTCAGTACATCCTCGTCTTTATGCAAATCTGGCAACATAAAGGTACCATCAGCTGCAAAGCCGACTTGTGACTCGTCAAACTCTTCAGCCGATGAGCTAACAGCTTCCTCACCCAAATCTAATCCTTCATCAGCATCAAATTCATCTGCTTTCATATCATCAGGATTAATGAGTTTACGCACCATAGGCCGCACAACAACCAAAATGAGCAGAGCAATAATAAAGACACCGCCGCCAAGTTTTAGCAAAGGTAAGAATTTAGGATCTTCCCAAAACGGAATATCAGCTAGAGGCACTTCACCCTCACGATTAAATGGGATGCTCAACACTTCTAAAGAATCTCCGCGGGTCACATCAAAACCTATTCCACCTTGCAACAATCGTCGAATATCCAATAATTCAGATTGTGGTCTAGGTGCAGATGATACTGTGCCATCCTCAGCTTTATTCGTCACGTAATCTAATGCAACCGAAACACTTAAACGGCGGATCATGCCAACTTGTTGTACAGTATGACTTACAGTGGTATCAAGTTCGTAGTTACGAGTTTCTTCTTTGTGGTTTCGTCCAGGAGTTTGCTGGGTTGTGCTGCTGCTGGCACGTTCAGGAATGTTCGAGTCTAATGGAGGTTGATTGGTTAATGCGCCCGGAATGCCTGCAATAACGCCACCTATGCTGTTGTCTTCTACTGTCATTTCACTGCGTACTGCAGGTAGGTCAGGGTTGTAAGTGCGCTGTGTTTGCTCCAATGAGGTAAAATCCATAGTCACATCAGCTTGAGCTGTGTAGTTACCTAGACCTAAGACTGGAATAAGTATCGAGTCTATTTTTTCAATGTAAGTACTTTCACGCTTTTTCTCTAAATCGTATTCTTTGCGCAAGCGAGCTGACTCGGCTCCTTGGGAACCTGAATTCAGCAAGCGCCCATTACTGTTCGTTACTGTCACTCGGTCTGGCTCTAAACCTTGTACCGCTGAGGCTACGATATCAACAATAGAATTTACTTCACCACTTGAAATCATCGAACCACGTCTAGTGGTTAACACTACTGTTGCGCTGGCTTGTTTCTCACGACGAGCAAATACATTTTCTTTAGGTAAGGCTAACAGCACTTTTGCCCTTGCAACTACAGTCATTTCTTCAATAGTGCTCGCAATTTGTTGCTCTCTGGCGTGTTTTAAACGCACTTTTTCAACTCGCTGACTGACTCCGAAACCCATGTCTTGCATGATGATATCTACACCAGGTGATCCACTTTGAGTCATACCTTGGCGAGCCATGCCTAATTTTATTTTTTGATAATGCTCACTACTAACGTAAACGGTTTTCCCTTCTAAACGATAATCAATTTGAGCCTCGTCAAGGTAATCAAGAGTTTCAATTAACTCTTGTGTGTCCATCCTAGCCAGGGGACGATAATCAGGTTCTTGCGCCCAAATCAAAATAAACACCGCAATCGCCACACATATTACTAAGGCAATAATTAAGGTGATTTGACGTACAATATCGGTTCCACCGATTGAATCCATAAAACCAGATTTTTGTTCTGCACCTGTGTCATCTGGATACATATCGCTACCCAAATCACTCATTGCCAGTTCTGTACTCGCTGTTTCAGCCACTAGTTAGCTCCTAAACTGGCATACTCATAATTTGTTTGTAGGCTTCAAGCACTTTATTACGTACTTGAATAGTTGCTTCGAATGCAATACCTGACTTTTCTTTCGTTACCATTACATCAGCCAGACTTAGACTCTTGTCACCCATTTCAAATGATTTCTGCGCATTTCTTGACTCTAACTGCATGTCATTAACATTGCCTATAGCGTTGCTGAGTAAATCTGCAAAGTTTTGAGAAGAAGGATTACCTTGAATAGCATTTGGCTGACCCAGGCCCAACTGTGTCTCCGAGGCCATACCTTGCATTTCTTTATAAAGTGACTGTGCTTTGATATCCATAAGATGCTCCGCTTGCAAAAAGTGTATTTTGTAGTTTGAGTTAGCTGATTAACCTAAAGGCTCTCATTACTTAACTAATTACCTACTAATTACCTACTAATTACCTACTAAGCAAGGTGAGTGCCAAATAATAAAAAACCACAACAACAAAAAATATACAATTAATTCAGCAAGTTAAATCTTGAAAATCATAAAAACAAGGCGTCATATTCTTGACAACTAACACATCTTTGACACTTGCCAACAAATTTTCAGTACCTTGCAGTCCTAGTCGGTTTAGCTGAAAAAGAAAACTACCGTTCTAGGTAGCCGTGATAGTAGTGTCTTTAACGCTATAAAAAACTCAAAATATGCTAAGCAGGTAGTTCAATACCTACTTCGCGCATTTTGGCGAGTTTGTAACGCAAAGTTCTTGGACTAATGCCTAATCTTTCAGCCACATCTTTGCGCCTACCTTTACAGCTTTGTAAAGTATCAAGGATAATTTGATGCTCTTGCTGACGTAATTCGGAGCCTAATTTGCTGTTATCGTCTTCAATATTTTCAACATCAAGCATAGACGTCTGTACTAATGCCGAATTATCTTGCTCAATCATCAAGTCTTGGGCGTCAATTTGGTTACCATCAGACAAAATCAGAGCCCGCTGGATCACGTTTTCAAGCTCTCGCACATTACCCGGCCAGCTATGTTGCAACAATTTGCTACGACCTGCCGCTGTTAATTTAGATATCTCGGAGCCTTGTTTTTGACAATGACGTTCGATTAAATGTTTCGCTAAAGGAATAATATCCCCCCCCCTTTTATCAAGAGGCAACCAGGTGAGTGGAAATACATTTAACCGATAGTATAAATCTTCTCTAAATTCACCCGCTTCTACCGTTTGTTTTAAGTTACGGTTACTGGTTGCAATGATCCTGACATCCAGAGCTATAGTTTTACGACCACCTAATCTTTCGACTTCTTTTTCCTGCAGTACACGCAACAACTTAACTTGAAGATTTAAGTGCATCTCACTAATTTCATCGAGTAAAATGGTACCACCCTGAGCCTGCTCAAATTTACCCGGGCAAGCTTGTATTGCCCCTGTGAATGCCCCTTTTTCGTAACCAAAAAGTGTCGCTTCTAACATGTTTTCTGGAATAGCTGCACAGTTGATAGCGACAAACGTTTGTTGACTGCGGTTAGACTGGTCGTGAATAAAACGTGCTAGTACTTCCTTACCAGAACCGCTGGGGCCTAAGACCATAACTGTTGCTTCTGATCTAGCGACTTTCTTAGCTAACTCGAGTAACTGTAAACTGCTTGGATCATCTGCTACTGGTGTCCGTGATTCTACTTTTTTGGCAGGAGCATAACGCCCAACCAAATTAAGTAACACTTCAGGTGCAAAAGGTTTTGACAGATAATCGTTAGCACCATCGCGCATGGCTTGTACTGCATCATCGATGGTGGCATAGGCGGTCATTAATAATATCGCTAACTTGGGATACTTGCTTTTTATATTTTTGAGCAATGATAGACCACTCATACCCCCCATTTGAATGTCACTGACCACTAAGTCGACTGAATGTTCAGACAACTTAACCATGGCTTGTTCGCCACTGTCGGCTTCAATAACTTGATAACCTCCTAACAATAACGTGTCGACTAGGGCCTCTCTTAAGCCTGCATCGTCCTCTACTATCAATACTTTAGCTTGACTCATACTTTAGCTTCCCGCCGTATCGGCATAGTTTTGTTGGGGCTGCGCTATCTTTACTGGCGCAATGGCTTGATCTGTCGACGCTATGGTTTGGTCTGTCGACGCAAAAACTTGATTTTGTGACTGAATGGCATCAAAAGTAGGCAAACAAATTGTAAAACAAGCACCACCATCGACCAAATTAGTCACTTGAACCTTACCTTGATGAGACTGTGCAACACTCTTGACAACTGCAAGGCCTAAACCTGTGCCGTTACTTTTTGTGGTAAAAAATGGCTCAAATACTCTATTGATATTTTCAGTTTTAACACCTGGACCATTATCTGTTACAGATAAATTTACCCAATCAGGGTGAGCTGTTTGGCAACTTGCAGTAAAATTAATCAACGCATTTTGCGGTTTTACGGTTAGCGCATTATGAATAAGATTTTGTAACGCTCCAACTAATGCTGTTTTATTACCCAAGATGACTACATCAGGCTCTGGTAAGGAAAGTACTAACTTAGCTTTTTGACTTTGCAACATGGCATCAACACCTTGCTGCACTTCTCTCATTAAACTAAGTAGCGATATTTCGGTTACCACTTGCTCGTCACCACTTTTGGCAAATAACAACATGTCATTTACTTGGCTTTCTAGGTCTCGCAATCTTGAAACAAGTTTGTCACTAAATCTTTCTCGCGAAGTTTTGTTTAAGGTGCTGTGAGACAGGTTCGCGGCATACAAAATAGCTGCAGACAGCGGAGTGCGAATTTGGTGTGCCAATGAAGCGACCATTTTTCCTAGAGAGGATAATTTCTGCAAATGTCCGATACGTTGCTGCAATTGTCTGGTTTCAGTCAAATCAGTTAACACAATAAGCTGCCCAGGTTCTTCTTCTAATGGGGTTATCGATAGTTTGACTTTACGGCCATCATATAAAGACACCTCATGGCCGTCATCTGCTTGAGGTTTGAATGAACGGGCGATTATAGTTCGCCAAAGTTGGCCTTCTAATGGTTCACCTAACAAAGTTTTAGCTAAATTGTTTGACTGCCTGACGATACCCCTGCCATCGATTACCACCACACCTGCTGGCATAACTTGCAGCAAATGCTCCAAACGGTTGGCTTGCAAACGTAATGCGTCTAATTCTTGAGTGTTTGATACATATGACGCTTTTTTCAACGCATCATGCTTCACCAATTCGCCAAGAGCAGACAAGGTGTCACGCGGTGTTTCATTTAAGATGTTACTGGTTCCCATACATTCCTCACGTCAAAACTTCGACAGAATAATTACAGGTAGGTTAAAGCACATGCCATGCCAAAAAAAACAACATTAAAATCAATAGGTTATAAAAAAAAGAAGATGGATGACGTCAATGAAATGACGCAGTAGGAACGATTCGATGTAATCGGAGACTGTTGCCGCTAAACTTTACTAATATTGTACTTGCGCATTTTTTCTACCAATGTAGTGCGACGCATACCAAGCACTTCTGCCGCTCTGGCAACAACCCAATCTTGTTGCTCAAGGGCCTGAGTAATTAAGCTAACTTCTAAATCTGAAATGTATTCTTTTAAATTCAAGCCATCAGCAGGAAGTTCTGCAGAGATACTATTAGTTGTATCAATATCAATATCAGTGTCTTCATACTCACCATCAGCGCCGCCGAACATAGAATTAATTGCCTCACGCTCCAACAACTCTTCCGGATAGTTAGGTTCATAGGCTTCTACATCTAGATGTTTATACTTGCTAGGTAAATCACTCACGTCGATGAGTTGATTAGGGTATAAAATCATTAAACGCTCGACTAAATTCGATAACTCGCGCACATTTCCCTTCCATTTATGCTCCATCAAAGAAGCCATAGCGTTTGTAGTAAACTTTATTTGCGCATTGTCAAATTCAAGTCTCGTTACTAGCTCTTGCAGTAACAAAGGAATGTCTTCTTTTCGTTCCCGCAATGCAGGGCTATCAATAGGAAATACATTTAAACGGTAGTACAAATCTTCTCTAAACTGCCCATCCTCGATCATGATTTCCAAGTTTCGGTGGGTTGCCGCGATAACCCGTACGTCACATTTAATGGACTTAGTGCCGCCTACTCTTTCGTAGGTTCGTTCTTGTAACACACGTAACAATTTAACTTGCATCTGTAACGGCATGTCACCAATTTCATCGAGGAATAAGGTGCCTCCTTCGGCCAGTTCAAAACGTCCTTTTCGTGTACCAACTGCCCCAGTAAAGGCACCTTTTTCATGGCCAAAAAGTTCGCTTTCTAGTAACTCGCCTGGGATAGCACCACAGTTAACCGGGATAAAAATACTGTCGGTGCGATTTGACAAAAAATGTACATTACGCGCAATAACTTCCTTACCTGTCCCCGATTCACCGAGGATCAACACATTTGCCTCAGATGGCGCAACTTGTTCGATTAAATGCCTGACGGCTTGGATTTGGTTACTTTTTCCGACCAAACTTCGAAACAGCCGTGTTTTATTACGCACACTGGTTTTGGTATTGGGCTGACTGCGTTTGTACTCTTGGCAGCGGTGCAACATTTGAGTCAACGCAGGGTAAGTGACAGGTTCGCTAATGGCTCCTACAATATTGGTTTGTGGTTCAAAGGTTTCATAGTCGCCAACCAACACAAAAGGTTGATGAGGAAATTTTTCACTGATATCACAGGCTAATTCGTGGGTAGCTGCATCAATTAAAACAGACTTTATATCATTCTTATCTCTAAGCGTTTCTATCGCAGCAGTGAATAACACAACACTACAAGGCTCACCAAGAAAGGTCAGAATGTTACTTAGATTATTCGCCCAGGCTATATCAGAACTAATAATCAAAATATTGCTCATTCCACTTTCAGCCTCATGTTGTTGTTATAATTCACTGTATTGTATACGATTTTAACCATTCGAGGTTGGATAGCAATATTATTTAGGGTATTTTAAAAGTCGTGTGTTTTTCATACAAAAAACACACAATTAAAAAATCAGCCATAAAAAAAGAGCAGCCAAGCCGCCCTTTTTAACATATAAAACTTTATTTAACCATTTAACAAAGACAACACTTGACCTTGTTGTTGATTTGCAATGTTTTGCACAGCTAGGCTAGTTTGACTCAAGATACTCGCAGTGGCATTTTCTGAAGCAGCCTGAGCAAAGTCTGTATCTTGAATACGACTTCTGGCCGCAGAAATATTTACATCAGCTTGAGTTAAGTTTCGCGCTGCACTTTCAAATTGATTTTGGGTCGCACCCAATTCGGCTCTGGCACTGCCTACAAATTCAGTCGCAGTATCCGCTAAAGCTAACGCATCTTCTGCGCCTTGAGCAGTGCTTAAATCCACATTCAGAATGTCACTCAAGCCGGCCGCTACATCTTGTGTCGCCACCCCAATTTTCTGTCCGGCGTTAGCGCCCACTTGAAAATCAATGTTGCCATTATTCGATAATAAGGATTTACCAGCAAATTTGGTTTGCTCGATAGTTTGCGAAATATTTTCTTGGAGTTGAGTGACTTCAGATTGAATCGCCCGACGATCAGCATCGTTTAATAAACCGTTACCCGATTGCACGGACAACTCACGGATACGATTCACGTCTTCATTAATACCCGCCAAACCACCTTCAGCAACCTGCGTCAAAGACACGCCATCGTATGCATTAGATATTGACTGGCGATTACCCTCAACCTGCGTGGTCAAGCGGTCAATAATCTGCTGAGCCGCGGCGCCATCAGCTGCGCTGTTAATACGTTTACCTGACGATAACTTCTCGAGAATGGACTCTTGCTTGTTTTGAACTTGCTGTAACAACGATGTATTTGATTCTGTGTTGAAACTGATCATAGACTTTTCCTCATTTACATTACATAAAGATATCAAAGAACTGGTCAAATGTTAAACACTCTTAGAAATAATAGTTCATACCTAACAGCTTAAAGGCATACCTAAACAATATATTTGGAGACTTTCATCAGAGAAAATCATGGATCTCTTTCGATCCTAATCCTAATTATTAAAATAATGATGAACTGCGTCGAGCAGATTTTGACAAGGGTTGGCTACTGAGTTTTCTTTATTTGCAGGGTCCACTAAAAATAATGTGCCTATACCAGCGTTTACACCAGCCTCAATATCAGATAAGTGGTCTCCGACTATAACTGATTGCGCTAAGTCGATGTTATGCTCGTTCTTCGCCCTTAGGATCATTC
>JAWUXU010000032.1:0-20793 GCA_034111145.1 Paraglaciecola sp. | reverse complement strand
CGACAATTGGGCAGAACTAGAGTTTTGTTGATTGACCCAAAATATAGGATCGTAACCAAAACCATTATCACCTTGTTGCTCAGTCATGATTTCACCGCACCATTCACCTTGGCAAATAATAGGCGTCGGATCATCAGCGTGACGCATATACACCAAGACACATAAAAACTTGGCTTGGCGTTTATCGGTTGGTACATCAGCCATCGCGCCAAGCAACTTGGTGATACTACTTTGATCTGTAGCATGCTCCCCCGAGTACCGTGCAGAATACACACCAGGAGCACCACCTAAGGCATCCACCGCCAACCCCGAGTCATCAGCAATAGCTGGTAAACCAGTATGCTTAGCAGCGTGGCGAGCTTTAATTATTGCATTTTCAACAAACGTGGACCCGGTTTCAGCCACTTCTGTCACGTCAAATTCGCTTTGTGGTAACACTTCAATACCTAAACCTGACAACATTCGAGCAAGTTCTTTAACTTTTCCTTTGTTGCCCGTAGCAAGGACTATTTTTTTACTCACATGTTATCCTTTGGAATAATGAAGATGTCAGGTTGTTCAGGAAGTACATTTGGTTTACTTTACTTTTCTATACTTGTAATTGCATAGATGAACCTCTATGGTAAATCCGTAAAACCTCACAATATAATATCACTTTTCAAGGACGTAAAATGAAATTCTCTCTGATCGCTTTATTTTTATTTTCGACAATTCTCATCGCTGGACCTGATTCATCATCCAATGTTGAATTGGTCGAAAGCATTATTCCGGCCGAACCCATCGAACGTGTTCCACCTATATTCCCAACACAAGCGGCTCGAAATGGTAATGAAGGTTGGGTAAGGCTAAGTTTTGTTGTGGATGAAAATGGTGCAGTGGTTGATCCTGTGATTGAAGACTCATCTGGCATTCGTGGTTTCGAGAAAGCCAGTTTGAGAGCGATTAAACAATGGCAGTATTCTCCAGCTATCCGCAACGGAGAAAAAATCGAACAGTGTCGTAATAGCGTGCAATTAGATTTTAAATTAGGTAGCGTCCTAATAATGAAAAAACGGTCAGTGTCCTAGAACAATATGCAACTAAAGCTCGACAGGTCTTAAAAAATCAAGAATTTATTGTCGTGCAAGGAGAAGTAGGTAGCAATGGTGACTGGTGGCATTCTCTCAGTCGTAACCGTTTTATGTTTAGCGATATCGCGGGCACCCTCGATTCGGTAGAAGTGCGTTGTGATAACAAAAGAGAAAAGTATACCGTTGCAGAGAATACAGAATGGAAAATACCTAAAAGTTGGGGACGCTGCAGAATAATGGTAGTAGGTGACTCCCAAGCGAACTTCAACTTAGTTGAAATTCGCCAAGACGCGTAACAATAAACCTAGATGAGGCAGGTTTAAGGTGTTTTTTTCCCTCGTCCTTTATTTTTTCGCTTCTTGATTTTGGCAGTTCGTTTAGCCTTTATGACTGCCTTTTTAGTTTTATTGCTAATTTTTTTCTTGGTAGGTGGTTTAGCTTCTTTATTGGCAGGGCGCAATACAGCAATCACCCTGCGCTTTAGCACTTGTTCGGTATAACGTTCTATCTTGGGTACTACGCCAATATCGTGGGCTTCAACTATAGAAATAGCCGTTCCTTTGTTACCTGCACGTCCTGTGCGACCAATACGATGTACATATACATCAGCCGTGCGAGGCATATCATAGTTAATGACGTGGCTAATGTTATCCACATCAATACCACGAGCTGCCACATCAGTGGCTATTAATATCTTTACTTCGCCTGTACGAAAGCGCTCCATAGCAGTATTACGTTTATCCTGAGGCATTTCACCTTGCAACCAAACGCAGTCAATATCGACAGATTGTAACTGGCCAACTAACGTCGCTAAACGTTCACGGGTTTTAACGAATACTATGGCCGTTTCAACCTGGGTACTGAGAATGTGAGTTAACAAGTCCAGTTTATGATTAGCGTTATCTGCCAGATGTATCCACTGGTGAATAATACCTTTCTCTTTACGGCTTGAATCCGCCTCTAATTCTACTGGATCATTCAACAACTCATCAGAAAAGCGGGCGATACCGCCGCCTTCTAGAGTGGCTGAAAACAACATGGTTTGTTTACGCCAGCGTGCTTCTGCGGCAATTTGGTTTACCACTGGAGAAAAACCCATATCCAACATGCGGTCAGCTTCATCTAAAATGAGGCATTCGATATCACGGCAATCAAAACTTTCTTTTTCAATATGTTCAAATAAGCGGCCTGGGGTAGCGACTAGGATATCAAGATTCTTCTCTAATAAATCACGGTCAGTACCATAGTTGATGCCACCAGTGATAACACCACAATCAATATGCGGCACATATTTGCTAATAGCTTTGGCTTGCTCAAAAATTTGTAGGGCCAATTCGCGGGTAGGGGTGAGGATTAAAATCCGCGTCGAACCAGGTTGGCGTCTCGGGTAATCCAATAAAAATTGGCAAGCAGGTAATAAAAAAGCTGCAGTTTTACCTGTACCTGTAGGGGCTGATGCTAATATGTCTTTGCCATTCATGGCTTCTGGGATGACCAGTGACTGGATACTGGTTGGCTCTTTGTAACCTAAGTCCGTCACAGCGTGGATAAGGTCATCGTCTAGTTCTAATTGTTCAAACATGTATGTTTAAGCCTTGTTTTATCGTTGGCTTTGAAATTAAGAATATTATAAAGGAGTGGCGAGGGAATTGCTTATGCATTTTTGAAAGCATGTGCAGCGCTTTGGTCCCTTGCACTCCTAGATTTCAATCACTGGAACGTCAACCCTGTACTCCTGCATTAATTGACCTTCCAACATCAGTGCTGGTCGCATGCAGTCTTTCACACGCATCCCGCGGGATGTCAGCTTTTCCGACCAAAACTCAATATTTTTTATATACAAGTCTCACATTACTGTACTCGAGCAACACAAAAGCGGAGAAGTTCTGCATTTCAGAATTTGGACTAAAATAAGTTGTAAATTATGTGTTTTATACAAACAGTTAGCTGCTGCTGATCGTACCTCACTGATTTTAAGTACAAATATAAAATCTTATGGATATATTTTAAGCATGAGTAAATCTTGAGTTAATAAATGATAAACAGTTCATGCATTCTGCGCTTAACGTTTTAAAAAAAAGCAATTTCATATTGTATTTTAAACCTACCAGTTGGATGTGTTTTAATGGAAGGTAGGAATGTTATTGTTGAAGGTTTACTCAGACTATGGGCGAAAATCATTTAGAAGCTGAAGCACTTAATCAATAGCTTGTTTTTATAACCGTTAAAATTGATAAGTTATTCAAACGAGCGATAAACAGTTATCCAGTGCCCGTTACTCGCTAATATTAGCCAATTATTTATGACCCCTTAGTAATGTGTCAGGTTTAGCTGTTTCATTAACAATGCATACAATTTTAATATGCAAACAAGCTTAAAATACGCTTCATACTAAAGAGGTTAGGTCAGTACCTAATCATGAAAAAAACTCTAAAAAATAGAAGGTTACAAAAATTGCCTATATGATGTATTTCATTTCCTCACTTATTCAAAACAACTTAGCATTAGGTACTCGATTTAAATATGTTTAACAAAACTAACTTGCAAGCAGCTCTAAGCAAACAAACTTGGGCAAAAGGTTCAAGGCTTCATCAATTGAACTATGTTATCAGTGCTGCTTTGGATGAGAACATTTTGCGGGGTTCAGTTAGAAGTGAATCTAAGCGAAGTGAAACTTATTTAACGCGTTTTGAATATGATGAAAGTAAAAGTCGTGCTAAATCATATTGTAATTGTTACCTGAAATACGATTGTAAACATGCCGCTGCATTGGCTCACCATTACCTTGAACATATGCATGTTGGTTCGGCATCAAACAACTCAATACAAGAATGGCTGAACAACTTTTCAAATCAAGAATCGTTGGCTTTTCAGCAAAAGAAAGCACTGTTGTATTTTCTTAAACAAAATAGTTTTGCACCCAATGATTATTTACAACTGGGAGTCAAAAATTCTAGCTTAAAGAAAAACGGAGGTTGGAGCCGAACACTGACTTACGAAAATGTAGACAGCTACCTTATCAAACAGCCGTATGTGGATGATAAAGATGTGCAAATTATTAGCTCGGTGATCAGAAGCCAGCATTTCTCCACTGACATTAAGCTACATAAGTTATTAGACATAATGGTCAGTACTGGGCGATGTTTCTGGCAAGATGGGGCAGATTTAAATCATCCTATTTCTTTAGGCGAGCCTCTAAAAGCAAACTGGCAGTGGCAAAAACTCAGCACAGTGCACAAGTTAGGTTTGGTATTAGAAAAAAGTAGTTCTGATATCACGTTCATAAAGTCACAGCCTATTAGTTATTACAATGCTAAGACCAATATGTTGGGTTTGGTTGAAACAGATTTAAACAGTGAGTTTGATGTGCAGTTTTTTGATAGCCCAGCATTTTCTGAAGAAAAAATGCCTTGGGTATTGAGCAAATTAGATATGACTCTTGGTGATATTGCGCAAAAATTACCAAAACCAAAACTTAAAAAAGAGTTTAGTCTGGCTAGGCCAGTACCTCATATACGATTGACGACGCCGAATAAAAATCAAATTTATAATACTCAGCTCTCATTATGGTTTGCTTATCAAGGGCAGCTTATAAATCCTTTAAATAATAAGCATCAATTAGCTTCGCAAAAATCACCTTTACCAAAAGAAGAAGGAAACATTTATCGCGACTTTGCGTTTGAGAAAATGATCATGGAGTCCCTTAAAACATGGCATTTTATTCCTCAGCTACAATCAGTCACCACACAAAAAAGCTTTGATGTCGGTTATATGATGATGTTACAAGGGCGACATCTTAATTTATCATTTTTGCATAATCAGCTGCCACAGTTGAAGAAACAGGGGTGGCAAATAGAATACGATGCTAGTTTTGATTTTCAAGAGTTAGATACCAATAGTGTTTTTGATGCGAATGTAGAGCAAAAAGAAGGTCATGATTTTTTCTCTATAGGCTTGAATTTAAATGTAGATGGCCAAAGCATGGCGGCTTTTCCTATATTAGTCAGTGCCTTAGAACAACTCCCTAAAGATATGTTGCTGAATGATCAGGCCTATATCGACAGTGACGAAAAAGTGTTTATTGACCTTTCTGATGGAAAATTCATCGCGTTGTCTTATCAGAGCATCCGGCCTTTGCTGAAACAATTCGTCGAATTATTTATGCCCGGCGCTCTGCAAGATGATGGCACTATGCGTTTGTCACGCTTCCAAAGTCATCAAACTCTTAGTGAATTAGATAATCAAGGGATCATCACCAAAGGTGCGGATAGATTACGTCATCTTGCTGAAAAGCTACGAAATTTTGACGCTATCAAGACCGCCCCCCTGCCTAAATTATTACAAGCTGAGTTACGTGAATATCAACATCAAGGATTAAACTGGTTACAATTTTTACGAGAATATGAATTGAATGGCATTTTGGCCGACGACATGGGCTTAGGTAAAACTGTTCAAGCCCTCAGTCATTTGTTACTTGAGAAAGAACAAGGTCGCCTCAAAAGGCCTTGTTTAATTATTGCGCCTACCAGCGTGTTATTTAATTGGGCCAAAGAAATAGATAAGTTTACGCCTAGCTTGTCTTATATCGTGATAAATGGCACAAAACGGCATGAAAATTTTGAGCAGTTTGATCAATACGATATTGTGATCACCAGTTACCCGCTGGTCTTAAAAGACATTGAAATACATCAGCAGCACGTTTATTACTACTTAATTTTAGACGAAGCTCACTACATCAAAAATCCTAAAACCAAGCTTTATCAAGCAATGTTGACACTCAAGGCTGACCATAAGCTATGCATGACAGGCACGCCTATGGAAAATCATCTGGGTGAATTTTGGGCGCAATTTAACTTTTTACTACCGGGGTTTTTAGCGGGGTATCAACAATTTAGTCGTTTGTTCAAAACACCCATTGAGAAGAACGATGACCATGAGCGAAAAGTCATGCTCAATCAACGTATCAAACCTTTTATACTGAGGCGAAGCAAAGAACTGATTGCAAAAGAATTGCCTAGCAAAACGATCATTATCCAAACGCTTAAAATTGACGGTAAACAAGCTGAATTATATGAGTCTGTTCGTTTGACCATGGATACTCGTTTAAAAGAAATTATTGCTGCAAAAGGTCTGCAGCGCAGCCAAATTGAAATTCTTGATGCGTTATTAAAACTACGTCAAGTCTGCAATCATCCACAGTTGTTATCTTTGCCTAGTGCTAAATCTGTTACGCAATCAGCTAAGTTAGAATTTTTGATGGAAACCTTGCCAGAAATGGTTGAAGAAGGCAGAAAAGTACTGATATTTTCACAGTTCACCAGCATGTTAGCGTTGATAGAAACAGAGCTAGTTGCTAGCAACATACCCTACGTTAAACTCACTGGCAGCAGCCGAAATCGACAAGAACTGGTTGAGACATTCCAATCTGGTAAGGTCCCGGTATTTTTAATTAGCTTAAAAGCCGGTGGCGTAGGCTTGAATTTAACTGCCGCAGATACAGTGATCCATTTTGATCCTTGGTGGAATCCTGCAGTGGAAAATCAAGCTACCGACCGAGCCTATCGTATTGGTCAAGATAAACCCGTATTTGTATATAAATTGATCATTGAAAACTCTATTGAAGAAAGGATCCTGCAGATCCAAAAGAAAAAAGCAGAGTTGGCTAATGCATTACTATCTGAGGAAGTCAGCCAAGGCAATTTAAGTCTAACAGATGATATTTTAGACACCTTACTTGCTCCATTAACCTAAAGAATGGCGGTAATAAAAATAATCGTATGTTAAATCAACCATGTTGCATAAATTAGACGTAATGTTTATGCTTCGATTGTGGGGATATTATGACTTAGAGGCAGGGTATTAATGTGTTGTCGCACTAGTTTGATTTTAGTGTCAGTGTTTATGTTTTTTTTAACATCTATATTTGCACAAGCCAATGACACCTCTTTCCCCGTTCCTGCTCATTTAAAATCCATAAAACCACAATCAATACAAAAAGTGTCGGCTCCAAGTAAAACACTGCTCTCGGCGAAAAAAAACACGTCTAGTTATCATTTTGCGCTTAATTTAAACCAAACGTCTATAGATATTAGTATAGATGAGGTGATTGATAACAAGCGCGGAATACGCTCATTCTCGTCTTCATTTAAATCTGATAATAAAGATTGGACACTTATCTATTCACAAGGCAGCAATAGCGGCTTGGGAGAATTATTTGGTGACGGCCAACATTTGCTGATTGAACAGCGCGGCGAACAAGTGTTTGTTGTTGATTTAGGCTTGTCTGGGCTCACGCCGGGAATATATGAGAATGATGTGATTGGTGAACTAGAGGCTCTCAATAGGCTGAGGGCTCTCAATAGGCTAAGGGCTTCTAATAAGCTAAAGGCTTTATCAGCATTTGAACAAGATGTTAACCAAGTCAGTGCGAATGATGAGGTCATTGTGGTCGACCTTATGCTTTTATTCACCAAGAACATTATCGATACCTTTCCTGGCGAAATGACCCAAACGCTAATGGAACATCTTGTTTTCAAGGCTAACCAGACATTTTTTGATAGTCGCATCAATATGCGTTTACGCCTTGTGCATACCCAGTTTATAGATTATCCCAATCCATCAAGCATAGATGCACTCAATCATTTACAAAATGCATTAGATGACGATCCAAATACCGATACAGACCCATCGCTTGAAAGCCTTGCAACCCTAAGAGATACTTTTGGCGCAGATGTAGTCTCTATGATCCGTACTCACGACTTGAACGAACGCGAAGTGTGTGGCATTGCGATGTTCCCAAACCCTGACGTGGACTATTTGGTAAACGTAAGCAACGTCGGTATAAGCGGGGGGTCAAATTGCATTAATACTTTTACTCATGAAATTGGGCATAACTTTGGGGCAGGGCATCAGCGCTTTAACGATGATCCCCAGGGAATTGAGGCCGCTGCTGGTGCATTGCTTGTGCAAGGTAAATTTAACACTATGATGAGTTCAATTGGTACCGGTGATACTAATCGTGACTTTGGGCTACCTATTTTTTCTAATCCAGACCTAACGTGTGCTTCAGTGCCTTGTGGTGATGTAATTGTTGCTAATAACACCGCAACAATTAACCGTTTTGCTCAAGTAAATTCTGCCCTACGTATCGCAATAAATGAAACACAAGTGCCATCACTATTGCCAAGTCTGACTGATCGCGACGGAGACACTGTGTTGGACGTCAACGATGTATTTCCTTTTGACTCAACTGAATTTTTAGACTCAGACTTAGATGGAATTGGCGACAATAAAGATGCTTTTCCAAACGACTTCAATGAACAACAGGACAATGATAAGGATGGTATTGGAGACAACGCCGATGCAGATGATGATAATGATGGCACCGATGATCTTGCCGATGCTTTACCTCTGGACCCTACAGAAAACATAGACGCTGATGCAGATGGAGTAGGGGAGAATTCAGATAAATTAGACAATAATTTCCAAGAGACAAAAGACAACGACCAAGACGGCATTGGTGACCGAAGCGATCTTGATGATGACAATGACGGTGTGCCTGATTATTTTTCATCTACTCGACTAATCGAATCCGAAGCTTGGGTCGTCAGTGCAGGAAGTGACAATATTTTGCGATATAACAGCCAAACGGGCACATTTATAGCAAGTTTATTAGACGTGCCTGTTGGTGGTTTCTCATTCCGTTCAGATGCAATTTTATCTCATGCTCAGCAATTATTTTTTATTGCTTTTAGTGACGTACTTGCATTTGACAGGCAAACCAATACTGTCAGGCAAGTGATTGATCGAAGCATACTTAATACCAATTTTCCTGCACATTTGGCCTTTCAAGATAACAACACGCTGTTAGTCAACAATGGCTTAGGTACCAGCAATATAGAATCTTTTAGTCTGTTAGCATCGGGTAACCAGAAAGCAGACTCAATCGGCGACACTTCAGTTTGGCGAGACTTCGTTGTTGTAAATGGTAATAATCTTATCGTCGCTGAGAGAAACACAAATAGACTGTTATCATTTAACCTAGATAATTTAACCGCATCTCGACAAGTGTTGAGTTCCCAAGGCCTAGATAAACCCGAACACTTAGCCATAGACAGCAACGCTAATATCTATGTGACTAATGCGGGCAGTAAAGATATTAGCCAGTTTGATAGTAGCGGTAATTTTTTAGGTCGTTTTATTAGTGCTGGTCGCGGTGGATTGGGTCACCCTAGCTGCATAACTATTGGTCCTGACGGTAATATTTATATATGCAGCAGTGATACAGATCAAGTGCTCAAGTATGATGGAGGATCAGGGGCTTTTTTAAACGTGTTTGTGGAAACAGGTGCTGGTGGCCTCAACCAGCCTGTCAGCTTAGTATTTGCGGGGCTACCTCAAGATGAATTTAGATTAGACGGGGAACATGACTCAGATGGTGATTTAGTCAACAATCCCGACGACGCCTTTCCTTTGGATGCAACAGAAAATTTAGATTCTGATAATGATGGTATGGGTAATAATGCTGATACTGACGACGATAATGATAATCTGCCCGACACTTATGAAACGGCTAACAATTTGAACTCACTTGATGGCAGTGATGCACAGCAAGATACTGATAATGATGGTAGTAGCAACATTACAGAGTTCGAAGCTGGCACAGATCCTAACGACCCGAACTCCACGCCAGAAACACCAGAAACACCAGAAACATCAGAAACAAGCAGTGGTGGAGGCAGCTTGGCGTTGTCATGGATACTCTTGGTGTTAACCCTAGTGCTAATAAGACGCAGAATACGCTCATATTGATACCAGTGAACTAGATGTTGATTATATGTGAATGATACGTGAATTTTAATTGAGCTATAAAAGCTGAGTCAGGCGCTGGATCTCATTCGAATTAAACCGACGCTGCCGTTTAGATAAGAATGAAGAAATATGTAGGTTTTGTGGTAATAACGTACAATATTTAGAATGATTTACATGAACCATTGCTGAATTGTGATCAAATACATAACTTAGAAGGTAACAATATGATGCATGATATTTGTGAGCTAGTTGTGGCATAAAATGTCTGGCATAAAAAACGTCTTTAAGTTTAGCTAAAATTTCGGAGAAAAAATAAAATGTTTATAACAAAATTTGTTTCAATCGCGGTGCTGTCATTAGCGCTTTTTACAGCTTCTGCTTCAGCAATGCATCACGAATCAGCTGAACTCGATATTGTAGCAACAGCAGCCGGTAACCCTGCATTCAGTACACTTGTAGCTGCAGTGAAAGCTGCGGGATTAGTTGAAACTCTGCAAGGAAAAGGCCCCTTCACAGTATTTGCACCCACCAATGATGCATTTGCAAAATTGCCAGCGGGTACGGTAGAAGATTTACTTAAGCCTGAAAACAAAGATAAATTAGTTGCGATCCTGACTTACCACGTTGTGGCTGGCAAGGTTATGGCTGCAGACGTTGTCAAATTAAGTAACGCTACTACTGTTCAAGGTAGCGATATAATGATTGATACCTCAGACGGTGTGAAAGTTAACAATGCGACGGTTGTCCAAACTGATTTAGAGACTAAAAATGGTGTTATACACGTAATTGACACCGTTATTATGCCAGAAATGTAATTTTTTAATCTCATAGAATTAAATAAAAAAGAGCAGGAAACGGCTCTTTTTTATTTTTAAAATAGAAGATTTAGTATCAGAGAATTTCATTACTTATTTTGAAGCCCTGGTTTGTGTTTCAAAGGTGTGCTCAAAAAACTCGAATTGATTGAATGAAATTAAGCTATAACATTCTACAAAACTATCCTAAGGGCTGTTTAAATTCATCTTTATACCTTCTAGATAAAGTCACCACAGAGCCATTTCATAAACTGATTTCTCCATCACCCCTTGGGTGATAAGTAATATGGTCTATGGCTGAGAAGTTAACTGCATAGGAGCGGTAAACGCGACAGAAACTTTTTCGGCAAGTCGTTTGTTTCAATCACCACACACAGCGGTGATTGGTGGTGTGGTCAACGCTGAAAAAACCTTAATGGCGGCTTTAAAGCGGTTAGAGATGTTGGTTCATACCCTTGAAGAAATGAAGGCCATAGTAGATGAAGCTAATACCCACGGCAAAATTGTTGCTGCCCATGCTCACGGCACCGAAGGTATTCAGTTTGCCATAGAAGCTGGCGTCGATTCAATCGAACATGCGAGCTTTTTAGATGAAGAAACTATTACATGAGCCAAGAAAATGAGTACCACCATTTTCAATGGATATTTACAATACTGAATAAACGTTGTCTAAAGGTTCACAGAACGGTGTGCCAGAAGAGAACGGTGTGCCAGAAGAGAACATTAACAAAGAGCGCTAAGTAGGCACGCGTCAGCGCGAAAGTTTTACTATGGCGGTTAAAGCTGGGGCAAAAATGGTCTTTGGGTCTGATACGGCTGTTTACCCTCACGGCGATAATGCTAAGCAGTTTTCTCCCATGGTCAAGTTTGCCATGACCCCTTTACAAGCGATCCAAGCTGGTACTATCAACGCAGCGCAGTTGCTCAAACGGCAAGATAATATGGAGATTTTTGAAAGGGTAAGTATGCGGATATGGTGGCGGTAAGTAGCAACCCACTTAAAGATATTACTGTGCTTGAATCAGTCGAGTTTGTGATGAAAGGTGGAGTAGTTTATAAGCAGTGATTGTTTCTCAATTCTGGTTTTTCCGGTAGACACCTAACATTAACTCTCAGTGTTATTCTTGATGACTGTAAAAAGCCTCTAAAGTTTTTTTATATTCTGCCAAAGACAACATACCCATTTGGGCTCTTAAAAGGTCTACGCTATCTTCATTTTCTATTGGGGCAAATATAATTTTGCCCCTTATGAATTCTGCTTGAGTACCAAATACCTGCTTTTTGCCTAGTTTAATAGATACGCTATCGGTAAATCGGGCTACGTCTCGCCCAGCAATGCCTTCTTTGTCTAAGTAAGATTGAATAACCAATGGCAGCATATCTTGTTGAAACGATAAGTCACGTGAATGTTTTATCAGATAGAATATGGCTTGAATTCCTTTATTTTCAAGCTGCTCTTTGTGTGGCCAGCCATGCAAAACGATTATTTCTTTTAACGTTTGGGTATGTAGTTTATCCATTTTCGTGGCAATCGATTGAAGCGCTAGAGGCACACTTTCTGGATCATATTTGTCTAGGCTTTGGCGGATTTGCTGATTTTGTTGTGCCATTTTAACTAATTGATCCTGTAAACTCTTATCAACGTTTGCCAGTGCGGGTAAAGCAATCAGTAATATCATTAGATGCATGATGAAGCGCATTTTGGTTACACCTAGTTTTGTAGTTTAAAATCTGCTATGCAGGCCAACTCGTTGATGCCTGTGCTTACAAACATCAGACTCAACCTAAGATAATGCTTATTCTGAACTACTTTAAAGCAAACTTTCATAAACCTTAGGGTTATAGTCACATAGCTCATCATCATAGTAGTAAGAATAACCTGCGGGCACACTTTAAGTGATGCCTGGGTTGATTGGTTATGGGTTACTGATCAGCGCTTTGTGATTTTGTTTTAGTGTCTTTTTGCTTAGCAGGATCATATTCCGATTTTGTTTTAGTGTCTTTTTGCTTAGCAGGATCATACTTAGCAAACCAACCCATTATATTGTCGGTCTTACCTATTAAGCGGCTTGGACGCGAAGCAATGTAATGGGGAGCGCCTGGCACACGTATCAATGCCGTATCTACTTTTAACATTTTTAATGCGGTATAAAATTGTTCTGCTTCCCAAGCTGGAGTTCGATAATCCTCATCACCTACCATTAGCAGTGTTGGTGTCTTAACCTTGTCAACATAACGTATAGGCGAATGTTTTAAGAATGCTTCAGGGTTAGACCAAGGATCGGCACGTATCCAATGTCTGCGAACATATTGTCCGATATCAGCAGCCAATGCCATAGTCATCCAGTTTATAACCGGCTTGATAGATGCGGCCGCGGCGAAACGTTGAGTTTTAGTCGTAATCCAAGCGGTTAAGATCCCTCCTCCTGAACCACCTGTGACAAATAAACGATCTGGGTCGGCGTATTTTTTGGCTACGACTTCGTCTACTACTGTCATTAGGTCATCGTAATCGTATCCTGGATAGGCCAAATCAATGCCTAGTGCAAACTCTTCGCCATAACCTGTAGAACCTCTTGGATTAACCCATACGGTTACGTAACCTTCAGCGGCATAGCGTTGAATTTCACTGGCAAAAAAGGGTCCGTACATGGTGTAAGGGCCACCATGAATTTCTAAAATCATCGGATAGCTTCCATCTGCTTTAAAATCAGGCGGAAATGCTACCCATGCCTCTATTTCTAGACCATCATGATTGGATTTGACTTTGATTTCTTCAACAGGTGCCATATCTAAATATGGCAGTACATCTTCATTTAAAGCCGTTAAGAACTGTTGGTTTTTCCCCTTTATGCTGACCAAACCAACTTCGGCTGGACGATCACTAAATCCTGCTGTAAACGCTATCACTGGCTTTTTATCACGGCTCACAGAAAAACTGCCTGATGCATAAGGCCGACCAATTGATGTTCCGCCTATATTAGTTACTATCCTAGATACTTTGCCTTTTAAAGTGATGTTAAATAGACTTAATACACCATAATCTTCAGATAACACCAACAGGCTTTTACCGTCTGGAGCCCAGGCTGTTTGGCCTATGTTGCCTTCAAATGATCCTGCCAGAGGCCTGACGTTAGAGCCGTCGGCATCGATTAAATACAGATCATTCTGCTGATACGAAAGTGTCTTATCATCATAGCCTCGAAACGCAATTGTTTTTCCATCAGGTGAAACAACAGGGGAATGGTCTGGACCATTTCTGGTAGTGAGAGCCGTTATACTCAGGTCGGATAAATCGAGTTTATAAATTTCACTTTCGATCGGGTCGAGATCTCTATCTTCGGCCAAGTTACCACTGAGTAATAATACGTTATTGCCGAGCCACTGTGGACTTGACAGCCCGGACTCTTCAAACGTCACCTGCCTTGGTGTGCCACCGTCCACAGGGAGTGTAAATATTTGGCTAGCGCCATCTTGTAAATAACCGGTACCGTCAAAACGAAATGTGAAATCGTCTATCACATTGAAAGGTTTATTCCACTTGGCATCTTTTGGTGGCGAAAGTGGCGTGGCAAAAGAAGGTTTATCTGTTTCGACAAACATACTAAAGGCTAACTGTTTTCCACTTGGTGACCAGACTACTCCTGATACTCCTTTATGCAGTTGGGCAAGCGAATAGCTCATGCCCGAGTCGATAAACACTCGTCGTAACTCGGGTTTACCCTCAGCGTAACTTGTAAATATCAGGCTTTTTCCATCAGGTGACCAGCGTGCAGAGGATGCATTTTGGTCTGCTATTAATGGCCGGTTTGTACCTGTTTCAATATCTAAAATCCATAACTTCCCCGCGTCTTGATCGGTCATTTTATCCATGCTTTGGCGCACGTATACAATGGTTTTGCCATCAGGGGAAACCTGAGGATCATTTGCGTATTCTATGTCGAATACACGTTCGGCAGTAAATCGTTTTGAAGGAGTCTTATTATCTTTCGCGGCCAATGCGGGCGTTGTGAAAAGGCCAATTGAAATCAGCAACCAAACTATTGCCTGGAACAAGCTTATATTAGTAAACCTTTGGGCTAATTTGGGGTTGAGACATTCACAGAACTGTTGGGAGTGTTTGGCGCGGATGATATTCTCCTAATGAAATTGTGGATTGAGTTTGATTTTATTTTAAAAAGTAAGAAAGATCATGATTTGTTATTCAGTTGGGTACCTGAGTTTTAAGCCAGAGTAAACTTTATCACTGTAGTCACTTAGACTAATATCAAGATTACTTAACACATCTACTAGGTGTTCATTATCTTCACGACCGTTCCAAATTTTTTGGTAAGTGCCTTCTTTATAGCCATGATCTTGACGGAAGAAATTCAATACGTTTTTGCCTACGTATTGGCGATATAGTTCGTTTGAGTCCATTTCGGCTTGTTCTACTATAGTGAGAAACAAAGGCACATCGAAACGTTTTGCGGCGCATAAGCCCGTCATTAACTCTAAGTTATCAAGAATATCTTGTTCTGTGAACAAGTAGTCCTTGCCATCAAACGTGACTTGGCTGCGGTTGGAGGCAAGTTGTTCGGCGATGGTGTTGGCAGATTTTTGAATGTCGCCAGTAAAACCGATGATGATGTCAGATAAGGCAAAGTGCCAGATATCAACCAGTTCCATTTGTAGTTGTGGTAAATCTTTTTGCTGGGCTTTCCACCATTTCCAGCCGTGGTGCTCTATGCCTTCTACCGACTCAATCATGGCGGCGCGTAAATAAGCGTAACCTGCGTTGAGCCAATCAGGATTAACTTTTTTATTCATGGCGTCTTGCAGGGATAACATAGTGGCGAGTTGGGTTGAGCTGAGCATAGTGATAGTTGTCCTATATTTTTATTTATTGATTAAGAGCATTCTTAAAGGCTTGAATAACGCTGATGCGTTGTTGTTCGGTTTGTTCTTTAATAGCTTTGCCTTGGTAGCCTTTTGCCACGATAGCTTTGATATCAACTTTTACTGCCGCCTCATACACTTGCCAAATATATTCAGTATTTGTGTATTCGCTATTCTCAAAGGTGGTTTTACCTCTGGCATCGGCTTTACAGATAAGCAATAAATCGGCAAACCTTTGTGGCTTGCGCCATACGTCACAGCGATTCAACATGTCTAGTAAAGCTCTCGCCTTTAGCTCGAAGGCGTGATGAACATGCGTATGATATTCACGGACCATTAAACCAAGCTCACGGCATTCATTAGGTACTTTTAAGCGATCGCAAAGTGTGTTTATCGCTTCATGGCCTTGATGTGATGGCCTGTTTTCTGATGGTGTCAGCCCTTTTCCTAAATCATGCACCAGTGCTGCGAAACGCACGCTAAGTTTATCTGACAGCTTAACTGCTTGTTGTAACAGCATCATAGTATGAATACTGGTATCTATTTCAGGGTGTAACGTATGCAACTTTAACGGGTTAGGTATTCCCCATAGCATATCTAACTCAGTAAACCACATTGCCAAAGCACCGCAGGCTCTTAGGTTTTCAAAGTATACTTCAGGATGGGTTTCCATAAGACTACGTGCGGTTTCTTGCCACACTCGTTCGGCGCTTAGTGCCCTAAGTTCACCATTGGCAACGATCGTTTGCATCATAGTCAATGTTTCTGGAGCGATACGAAAGCCTAGGCTGTAATATCGAGCTGCGAATCGAGCCACACGCAATACCCTAAGGGGATCTTCAACAAAGGCTGCGGACACATGGCGTAAAAGTTTGTCTTTAAGATCTTGCTGGCCGTTGTAAGGGTCGATAATGTTGCCCTGGTGATCCATCGCCATGGCATTAATGGTCAGGTCGCGGCGTAATAAATCCTCTTCTAGGCTAACTTCGCTAGAGGCATCACAACTAAAACCGGTATAACCTGCGCCTATTTTACGTTCGATGCGAGCCAGGGCATATTCTTCTTTAGTTTTGGGATGCAAAAACACCGGAAAGTCAGCACCAACCGCTTGATAACCTTGGGCTAACATTTTCTTAGGGGTGCTGCCTACCACCACCCAGTCTTGGTCTTTTATGGGGCGGCCGAGTAGCTTGTCGCGCACTGCGCCACCCACTAAATAAGTTTGCATAAAATCTTAAAATATTTCATTAAAGCTATTATGCCTCAGACCTGAGCATTGCAGAAGACACATAGTTTAAAAATCATCTTAAAATAACAACAGTCTCTTTGACAATATCTAGTTAACTGGGTAGTTTAGTCGATATTCTAATACTGTGTTTTTACGGACTCGTCTGCCAAATTTATGTATCTCAGCTATTTTGGATTATCTGATAATCCGTTTTCCATTGCCCCCAACCCCGACTATTTATATATGAGCCCTCGTCATAAAGAGGCATTGGCACATTTGACTTTTGGTCTGCGTGAAAGTGGTGGTTTTGTGATGTTAACGGGAGAGGTAGGCACAGGCAAAACCACAGTGTCGCGCAAGTTAATGCAGCAATTACCCAATAATACTCAAGTAGCGATGATTTTGAATCCTACCTTATCGGCACTAGAGCTGCTGGGCACAATTTGTAATGAGCTAGGCATTGAATATAAACGTAAACATGCCAGCCTAAAGTATTTTACCGACCAAATTCTCGAAAAATTAGCCAGTAACCATGACTTTGGCGTTAACACAGTGCTGATTGTTGACGAAGCGCAGCATCTATTGCCTGAAGTGTTAGAGCAACTTAGATTATTGACAAACCTAGAAACTAACCGTGAAAAGTTACTGAAGGTGGTGCTGATTGGTCAACCTGAATTACAGCAATTATTAAAGCGTAATGAGTTACGTCAATTAGCCCAGCGTATTACCGCCCGTTATCATCTTTTGCCTTTAACCTCTTCTGAAGTGGGTGCTTATATTGGGCACAGGTTAGGCGTGGCTAATGGTGATGTCAGTGTGTTTTCTAAAGGGACTATTCGAGCTGCATTTGATATTACTGGAGGCATACCAAGGGTTATTAACTTGCTGTGTGATAGAGCGTTAACCCTTACGTTTACTAAACAAATTCCGGTTGTACCGCAACATATTTTTATTGCCGCAGCTGAGCAGATTTTAGGTGAAGATGTAGTGAAACAGCGTCAGGGTAAACGATGGACTTATACATTGCTGGGGGTCTTTTTAGTCGCATCAGCACTTGGCTTTATTTTGGGCCAGATTAATGCGTAAACAAATAAATATTCAAGATTTAAAACCAGGCATGCTGATTGTAAGAATTATTGAGCAAAATGGGCCAGTTAAAATCAAGAAGTCAGGGTTAGTCACTAGCCAAGATATGGTTCAAGGTTTGATTGAAATGGGTATTCAACAAGTGGAAATGGATCCCGATCAAACTGTTGAAATAGAAGCGCCAGCGCCAGCGATTAAAGAGTCAGCGCCAGCGATTAAAAAGTCAGCTACTTGTAGAATGCTCGAAAGTAACACAATAACCAGTACTCGAATCGATGATAGTTTATCAGAGCAATTTCATCGCAGTTTATTTTTACCTTCTGTTCAAGCTATTCCATCGGCTTGGCAGTTTTATACTAAGCGCTATTTTTTAGCGGTATTTATTGCTTTAGGTGGTTTGGGCTCAGGATGGACTTTAGCTAATTACCAGGCTGTATTGACCTTATTCAGCGCACAGCCTAATAAGCTTGTGATGAGTGTTTCTGTCCCAGTTCCAGAAATTGTTGCCTCTGTGAATGAGCAACTGGGTAATACTATGCAACCACCAAAACAAGTTGCTAATCTTATAAATAAAAACTCTGGCGTAATCGTCAATACACCTTCACAACAAGTCGCTATAGCAAATGAAATTGAGCCAAGTCCTGTACCAAAATCGGGATCAAAAGACGTTGTAAAAAAAATTATCACCTCTATCGAAGCAGCACCGATTATCTCGGTTGACTTATTGGAGAGTTTTCAAAAAGCCATGGTAGAGACTGAATATTTGCCGGTAATAGAAAAACCTATTGAAAGTATGCCCAGCAACGAAGATGTTCCAAGAGTTGATCAATTACCCGCTTGGGTTATGAATAGATTGCCTAGCATGGCTTTTTCGGTACATATGTATGCATCCATTGACTCAGAGAGATGGGTCAGAGTGAATGGTACTCGAATGGTTGAAGGCGACAAAATTGATGAAATGATCGAAATTGTTCGCATTGAACCGCAGCACGTGATCTTAAATTACTCTGGGAAAATTTTTTCTATGGCTGCTTTGACTGATTGGTAAACCGCCCCCGGGTTATTCAAAGAAGTGTTAAAATCTATTACCCCGCTTGTTAGTGTCGGTTTAAGTTATTTGTTAAAAAATGCTCTTCGCAAAAATTCTGATAAGTTGATATCAAATTCATCAGGGGAAATGCCACCAATAATTGCATCCTCTACCTTAGATAAGTCGACTTGTGATACTTGATCTAATTTTGTGGTTAAGTTATAAAAAACGATGACCACGGGTGACGAGGGCTGAAGACTATTAAGCCGCATTACCATGGCGAGTTTACCGCTGCTTAATTTTACCAAAGAACCGACAGGGTTAGCCCCTATGCAGCCAATAAATTTGCTCACTAGGCTTTTGTCTAGTCCCAAGTTTTCATCTTGCATTTTTTTCAGTGCATCAGCAGGTTTGAAGACATTGCGGTAGGATCTAGCAGTAGTTAAAGAATGGTAGGTATCGACTATTGCAGCCATTTTGCCGTATTGGGATATTTGCTCATCTCGTAATCCTTGAGGATACCCTGCTCCATCAATTCTTTCGTGATGTTGCTTAACGACCGTGAGACTGACTTCATCTATGCTACCCAGAGGCTCTAAGAGATTGAGTGCAATATTAACATGCCGCTGTATTCTTCGTGTTTCTTGATCAGAAAAATTCTCTGTTTTGTACGTTAGCAATAGTGGCATCATAACCATACCGATATCCATCAGCAAAGCGCCCGCACCCAGATGTTGCAGAGTAGATTTTTCTATTTCAAGTGAACGTCCAAACATCACCATTAATATGGCGCAGTTTATACTATGTTCAAGAAAATATTCATCTTTATTCTTGAGCATTGTGACGATGCCAAGAGCATCATAACAATCGAAAGCATCTCTAACGATTTGTTGGGTAATATTGTCAATCTCCTCGAGGTCGGCGATTTTGCCTTTTGCCACATTCTTAAATAAGCGCTGCTGAATCATTTTTGCTTGGTCATGGAGTTTAAGGGAATGTTCTAATTGTTGGTTGTAACTTAAACCCGAAGTGTTGACATACGTGTCTTCTACATTATCCAAGCTGTCTAAGTCATCTAGTTCTTTTAGTCCAACTTGGCCCTCTTCATTATTAAGGTGAGTGCTTTTTTTTAGGTCTATTTGAACCTGTAAAATACCCTTATCAATCAGACCAGTGATGTCTTGCTGACAAAAAACGTTCCCCGCTGTGGCGACATTAATGGTACCTGCTTGTTTTGTTACACTCACAACGAACATTCCCGGTAAAAGCGCGTCAATATTAATCAGTTGCAACATAGTTAATTACTGAAATGTAAAATTTTTTTTGATAGTTTCAAAGGCTTTTACTTAACCGTCAAGTGACATTTGTATAAATACATTTGATCTTAACTATTTGTGACAAAATAATTCAGATAAGTCGTTTGAAAAATAACTAAAAAATATCAGTCTGTACAATCTACATTATCTACATTATCTACATTATCTACATTATCTACATTATCTACATTATCTACTTTATCAACATAGACATACAACAAATGATTTACTGATGCTTATTCACGTTTTTCACGCCCTTAAATTGTGTTTTAACATATGTATTTCTTTTAAATTAAAACGACTATTTAGTATCGATACAGAGCGTATTTTGGCTCAGTGATTTTTTGATTATATGTATTTTTGTTAATTTTCTAGGCTATGGGTTATATGAGTAGTCTGGTAAAGATGTAAGCTTAGTGAATATTTATTAGTTAAGGACAAATTATGCGATATCCAGCAATCGATATAACCCGAGGCATATTAGTTATCATAATGGCTCTGGACCATACGCGAGACTTTTGGACTGCTCTTAGTTTTGATCCTCTTGATCTTACAGAAT
>JAWUXU010000031.1:0-7799 GCA_034111145.1 Paraglaciecola sp. | reverse complement strand
GTTGCTGATGTGAGCAGCGTCTATATTGACCTCGCTCATATCATTTACAATTACCGCAACGCGGATATCTTGCCTATTATTGAGTATGGCGTTAAGCACCGTAGTTTTACCTGCGCCTAAATACCCAGATAGCAAGGTCACTGGTAAGCGACTATCATCTATAGCAGTGTGTATAGCTTTGTTCATATATGTTCCCGTTGATAATATTTGTTGCGAAATAGGGTGGTAGCACATGCACCTAAGAAGTCGCTTTATCCCTTGATAGGGTTAGACTGAGAAAATGCGCGCCAATAAGACAAATCGAACCGAGCAGTGTTAGCCAAACTTCATTTGCGCCATGATTAAATTGTGCAGAAATGATTGTGACAAAACCGCTACTAGTCAGTATCAGTAGCCACTGATTTCGCGTTACCAAGTAGCGCCTTGGTATGCTGCTTAGCGCAATGATAAGCACGGGAAGTAAAAGTAGCTTATGCACCCATTCTGCTTCTAAGTGACCTAAAAACACATTGGTCCCCATTAACAAAACGAGTGCTGGGGTAAGTAAGCAATGAAACAGGCACAAAGAGGCGAAAAAGATACCGAGTTTGTCTTTCATAAATAACGAGTATTCTTTGGTTAGTTAAACTATCGTTATAATATAACATCACATTTAAATGGGGTGCAATACAATATCCTTCAAAAAGTCTTTATACCTTTAGAGAAGGACCAACATAAAGATAAGCAGTGTATGGGCGGTATGATGTAATTGCATAACATTGCAATGCCTTGAATAGCGATGCTATGTGGAAGCCCTAAAGCTCGAATCTATATGGTCTGCGAGCTTTTTTAATGAATAAGGTTTTAAGAACATCGTCTAATTTTCTGGGACATCAGAACATTCAGAATGTGATCGGAACTAAATGTGAGACTAAGTGAGGTATCATTTGATGCAGATTTGATATACTGATTTTTTGTAAAGCCGCCCCCCATTTATGCCACCACGAGTAAGCTACAATTTCAAAAATCGATTTTGTAAAACGCTTAAAATTGGCGAGATTTTGATTATTCAAATCGCTTCTGTTACGAATGACTGTCGAGCATCATTGGTATGTTGACTGGCAAAAATCAGCAGTAAGGGGACAGCCGATGAAATTGATTGTATGACTCCTTCGAGCGATCTATAGCCGTTCCCTGATTTTGATTCAATCGACTGTTTCAGGCCCAAAGGAGACATTTCAGCGGGTGACCCCGCAGGTTAATTCTTCTGCTAAAAAATCAAATACTAGACGGATGCGTTTATTTGTTCTTAGTTCTCTGTGTGAGGTCAGCCAGATTGGAAATGACATTAGCTTTAAATCTGGCAATACTCTTTCTACTAAAGGTTCGGCATCTCCAATATCCATTGGCACAATGCCAATTCCTAGCCCTTGTTTAACTAATTCCCAGTGCACTATGTGGCTTCCCGTTTGAACTGGGAAATTCTTTTCTGTTAACTCTACCCCAAATTGCTTAAGGCCGTTCATAAAGGTATCTACATCTCCGATGGTAACGAATTCAGCGTTTTTCAGGTCGTCTAATGTTTTAGGGATACCAAGCCTATTGAGATAAGTTTTTGCTGCAAACAATGGAGCTTCTACGTCCGTTATCTTTTTTGATATAAGCTCTGCTTCAGTTGGCCTAAAACTTCGAATTGCGATATCAGCTTCTCTTCGCAATAGGTCACTGGGGTTATTCGAGGAAACAATTTCGATGATAATACCAGGTTGCTCTTTACGCAGTTTGTTGACAATTGAGGGAAGTAGATACGCGGCGTGGATTTCACTTGCAGAGATGCATACTTTACCTGCGATTTCTTGTGAATGACCATTTGCGACCAGCGACAATTGAGTTGCAGCTTGCCCCATAGCCTGCACATGCTCGAGTAAATCTTGTCCGCTAGGTGTAAGATTCAGCCCTCGACCTACACGTTCAAAGAGCGAAACACCTAACTCCTCTTCTAGAGCACTGACCTGACGACCCAGTGTAGGCTGAGTCATGTCTAGCGCGCGCGCGGCGGCTGATAAAGAGCCTTCTTCGGCCGTGACTAAAAAGGCCCGCGCACGGTTCCAATCAAACTTTATTGAATTCCAATCCATACAAATACGCATATCAAAAATAGAATTTTCGGTAATTTCCATACTATATTGTAGCGGTTAGAATAGCGACATCAATTGGACAAACAACTGGAAAAATACCATGAAAGCCATTATTTGCAATAAGTACGGCTCTGCCGACGTTTTACAACTACATGAAGTTGATATGCCAACACCAAAAGACGATCAGGTCTTAGTCAAGATCCGAGCATCTAGTGCTACTGCTGCTGATATAATGATGCGCCAAGGAAATCCGGCTTATGGAAGGTTGTTCTTGGGATTATTCAAACCTAAGGTAAGCACCCCTGGCACAGGCTATTCTGGCACAGTGGAATCGACTGGAAACAACGTAAACAGTTTTCAGGTGGGTGATGATGTGTTTGGCGAAGTTTTGTTAGGTGCGGGCACCAATGCCGAATATGTTTGTGTATCGCAGCATGAACTGCTGTTTGCTAAACCCGATAATATATCTCACAGTAAAGCCGCCTCGCTTGGTGATGGAGCTGTCACCTCGATGCACTTTCTACACAATTTGGCCAAGGTGACATCAGGCCAAAAAGTGCTTATCAACGGCGCTTCAGGAAGTCTTGGTACTGCTGCGGTACAAATAGCAAAACACTGTGGTGCTCATGTAACAGGTTTGTGCAGCGCTACGAACATCGCTATGGTGAAATCCTTAGGGGCAGACACAGTAATTGACTACACAAAAGAGTCGATGATAGCCGAGCTTGCGCACTACGATATAATTTACGATACGGTCGGGAAGTTATCGTTCTCATCTTATAAAGCATTTCTTTCGGATTCAGGCGTATTTGTGTCGCCGGTACTTTCTATCGGGCTTCTCACTCATGTGTTACTCACGTCTTTAGTCGGCGGCAAAAAAGCAATGTTCTGTGCAACAGGACTATTACCGACAAATGAGGCGGGAAAATTGTTTGAACGTATCAAGGAAATGATTTCGGAGGGTAGTTTATTACAAGTCTTAGATCGAGAATTTAGCTTGGAACAAATATCCGATGCTCATCGTTATATTGAGACTGGCCGAAAGAGAGGTAATCTCGCATTGGTTATGTAACCGCCTCTTTCTCCCCCCTGTGACAACTACTTTGACACAGGGGGCAATGCAGATTAATTTTAAAACACAGAGAGAAATAAGATGGATTTATTTAAAAATCTAGTAGTAATAATGTCACTTTTGACAGCAACAGCATGTTCAAATATTCATTCCGCAAATGCGGGGACGTTTGAGGATACAAATGGAATGTCATTTAGTGGTCAAATTGTCAGCATTGAGCAAACGAAATTGAATGCCAATTTTTCTGAGCGACTTACAGGTGCCGCAATTGGTCACTTCATTGCTGCCGGACTAGGCGCTAATAGTAGCCTCAAATTCATCAATGCCATGGTTGGTGTGACTATTGCCAATAAGGAACATGGGAATGTTTTTGATTTAGTAGAAGTGCAATCGACAGACGGTCAACGTTACAAAACAATCGTTCCACGTGATTATTTCTCTTTAAATGAAAACGTTGTTTTACTGCTAATGATGCAGTGATCGATTCAATTGCACGAATTTGATAAACAAAAAACCTATGCAAAACAATACACTTTGACAATAAATTGAGAACAAAATGAATAATTTAATTTTAGCAGTGCGCACTTCTCTGATAATAGTATTAGCTTTACTCAGCATGACCCTATTGTCGGGGTGCGGTGCAGGAGACGGTGCACAAATAACAGATTTATTACCTGAAAAACCAGCAACAGGCCAAGCTGGTGACGGCAACTTGGAACAAATAGTAGAATATATTCGAATTAACCAAGGTTTGCCCGCTTTGGCAGCAGTGTTGGTACATGATGGACAGATCATCGAAATGGCCGCCACTGGGACTCGCGCAATTAGCAGCACTAAATAGTTATCAAACTAGCTCTCTTAATATCGAGTCTCAACGTCAAAAAATGCTCGAGGAAGCGTTGAACCTTAATCCTGAAGGCGAACAAGGGCAGTTTCTTTACAGTAATTTAGGTTACATGGTTGCAGGGGCAATGATGGAACGTCTAACAAATACCCGTTGGGAAACATTATTAGAGAACAACCTATTTACCAATCTTGGGATGACGAGCAGTGGCTTTGGCGTCCCTGATGCCCAAGATAATCTGTCACAACCCATTGGACATTTATCTCAAGGCTCCGGTTGGAAAGCTAGCAATACTGATAATCCAGCCGTTTTGGGACCTGCAGGCACTGTGCATAGTAGTCTTGAAGATATGGGGAAGTATATTGCCACACACTTAGCAGGTGCTCGTGGAAATGATATTGCGGGCTTATTAACCGCAGCAGAATTCAGTAAATTACACACAGCCGCTGAAAATTCAAATTATGCCTTAGGCTGGGTCGTTGCTGATAACACCTTAGTGCACAATGGTAGCAATACTATGTGGTTAGCAGACATAAAAATATTTTCAAACAAAAATACGGCCTTATTTATCGCAACTAATGCGGCCGATTTGCAAAAAGAGCAACACAGTCAAGCCTTTAAAGCTGTGGCAGAATTGAAAGGCGAATTAGTTAAACGTGCCGAAACTGCATTTGCCAATTAGCTGTGAGGTGAAAAGTTAATTCATGAAACTACTGTGGTTTTTTAGTCAATACTTGCTATTACTTCTAGCGGTGATATTTAGTATTGGGATTTATCTCAGCATAAAAAAAGGCAATATTCAAAACTGGTTTAGACAACAGTGAGAAGCGTTTTTTTGAATGCTGAATTATGTACGACAGTTGAGTAATAGACGAAAAATAGCCAACGTTCACTCCCTTAAGGATATAAAAGAGCGGTAAATATGGAAAATATGAGGCATCTTGTATTTTCATTTTATGAAGAATGACGTTTTATTTTACCTATACTTAACGTAACCTTTTTTCAGTATTAGCCTTAATAAGACCAAACAACAAATGATAAGATTCTTTAGAAAAATCAGGTGGAATATGATCAAGGGAAATAAGGTCAGCAAGTATCTGCTTTATGCTATTGGCGAGATTGTTCTTGTCGTTATTGGCATCTTAATAGCTCTACAAATAAATAATTCGAATGTAAACAGTATTCAAGAAAAAGAACTGAATGGCCTAATGAAGAGCATTTCCAATGCTATTCAATCAGATATTATATATCTAAAATTAATTAAAACGGCCAGAGAAAATGTTGGTATACGGGCAGATTCTATTTTTGACACTTACATAGATGTACAAAAGCCTAAATTAGTTTTCGCAGATTACAATTATATGGCAAACACCTTTCGTGAACTAACCAGTGTTGTTTATTACTTACCCAATACAAGTGCTTTTGAGTCATTAAAAAACTCCATCTATCTAAGTAAACTTCAGGGGACTGATATTGAATTATTACTGCATGATTTTTACTCCTCTGCCGAACGTATACAAAAGCAGGAGGAAGATTACAACCGGTTGATGAAGAGTGATTATCAAACCTGGTCTAATAAATTTAGAAATAAGGGCAGTGATCTTTTTATGAGTCCTTGGGATCATATGGAAAAAGACTATCTACAAGAGACGTTTTTAGACATTTTGAATACTGAAAATACCACAGCACTGCTGGCTAAAAGTTTTGAAGAAAAAAACATGACAAGTTTATATGAAAAGCAAATTCGCCTTGGTGAAAAGTATGTTGAAATGGTCGATAAACAAGAAGTGAATTTCAAAGAGCAGACCGAGCATGATTTTAGCGGTAGCCTAAGTACATATGCACAATTTGATGTCTTGAATCTATTAGTTAATGGCAGAGTACCTTTAGGTTTCGGGTTAATATATGCACAATCTAGCAATGGATATTACCTGGGAGTAAAAATTGAGGATGACTATAAAATTTTAACCTACCCTGAAGATAGTTTTGACTGGGGCTCAGCATATTTCAACATAGATGCACTTAATGGTCGTGTAACAGAAATGGACTTTACAAAATATAAAAATGTCATTCTTGAAATGAAAGGTGACAAGGGTGGTGAGGAATTCGCCGTGATGATGAAAGATAAATATGATCTTCCCGATGGTAAAGAGTCTAGAGTTAATATTAGAGTAACAAACACATGGGAAACTTATGAAGTGCCTTTGGACCTATTTGAGACGGCGGATAAAAAAGTCATAGATACACCTTTAGGTTTCGTTTTTTTAGGAAACAAAGCAAGAACAATTCACGTAAGGTCAATTCAATTTACAGTCAAAAACAGTCAAAAAACAACTCATGGCTATAAGTCATAACTTGTTCTCGCCTGCCACTTGAAATGCTCGCAACTAATCATAATCTAACCGTTAAACGAACCTCTGCAAAAATAAAATAGCCTTCTATTTAAAAGATAGAAAAATTAAGAAAACACCTACGTAACATGCTTGTTCAATATATGAAATCGGAGCATGTTTGAGTAACAAAATGGCAGTTATAAGGTGATTAGTCTGCTAATTATCATTAGTAATGGCTTGTTTGGATAGCGTGATCTTCCCGATGGTAAAGAGTCTAGAGTTAATATTAGAGTAACAAATACATGGGAAACTTATGAAGAGGCCGACTTTAATACGACTTTAATAGGCTACGACTTTAATAGGCCACCCATAATAATTTGACTGTTTTTTGTACTGCACTAAGCTTTGATATGAGCAATTAAAATAGCAAAAATTGAAAGGAGTCACTTATTATGCCCAGGTCTCGCTCATCTCAGGTCAGCCTCATCGATACCGCTTATTATCATTGTGTATCACGGTGCGTTAGACGTGCCTTTTTATGTGGTACGGTAGCCGCGCTAATGATAAATATTCAGGTACGAGTTACGAGCACAGACGGGCCTAGTTAGAAGATAAGGTATTGTGGTTATCATCCGTATTTGCCATTGGTATATGTGCTTATGCGGTAATGAGCAATCATGTGCATTTGGTGCTATGTGTGGATAAAGACAAAGCCATGTCTTGGTCAGATAAACAAGTGGTAGGACGCTGGCATCGGTTACATAGAGGCACATTACTGAGCCAGCAATTCATGCGTAATGCGTTGTTAAGTGAGAGTGAGTGGATAAGCCTTAAAGAGACAATCGTCGTATACCGCCAGCGTTTATATGACATCAGTTGGTTGATGGCCAGTTTAAGCGAGCCTATTGCCAGGCAGGCCAATAAAGAAGACGGCTGCACAGGCAGATTTTATTCGCTGCCATCCTTGGCGCTCACCCTTTTGGCCAGCTGAAGCTGTTCAAATTTTTTCCAGTAAAATTTGTGGGAAGGGCGCTTTAAATCTCAAGCCTGCTTTTACGACAAGAAGGCATGATGCAGCAGTCTTATGATGTATGGCGTATGTCGACTTAAATCCTATTAGAGCTAAAATAGCAAAAACCCCTGAAACCTCACAGCACACCAGTATTCAAAAACGCACTGAGGCCATACAACAGCACAAACGCCAACCTTATAAGTTACTACCCTTTGCCGGTAACCCCAGACAAGATATGCCCAAGGCATGGCATTTTCGCTACAAGATTACTGTGAACTGGTCGACACCACAGGCCGTATTATCCGAGCAGATAAAGCAGGTGCTATCGATTCAGCACACAACCCTATTCTGAGTCGATTAGATTTATCTGAAGAGCAATGGCTAACCCTGACGACAGAATGCGAGCAACACTTTTGTTATG
>JAWUXU010000030.1:0-36555 GCA_034111145.1 Paraglaciecola sp. | reverse complement strand
TATTAGTTATTTCTATATTCATATCTAAACTTAAATAATTAGGTATTTTGGTGACTTAAGTCTATCGTTACATTGACATACATAATATTTTTTATTTATCAAAAAAAAACAAGGAATTACGGTGGAATCTCTAAAAGTGATTGACTATATGAATGCACGACCTGTTACATTTACCAGTAATATGCCAGTAGCAATGGCGGTGGAAAGGTTATTAAAAGCTAAACAAACTGGCGGGCCAGTTGTTAATAACGAAAACAAGGTGATTGGTTTTTTGTCTGAACAAGATTGTCTTATGCGAATGCTCGAATCTAGCTATTACAGAGAACAGGTTGCGCACGTTAAAGATATTATGCGAACTGAAGTATTAGCGATCAAATCTTACACCTCAGTAATTGAACTGGCGCAAAAAATGGTTACAGATAAACCTAAGGTATATCCAGTGGTTGATGACGATGGTTATTTACTTGGAACCATCAACCGTTCAGCTTTGCTGCAGGCAATAGATTTACAACTACATGATGGATATAAAGCAGGAAGGTAGTTAAGTCATGTTCATACCTGTACCAAATCAAACCAGAGCTTCAAACTGAGTTTAATGCTACTTAGAAGGAACTAACCGGTAGGAGCTCGCAGGCAGTCTAAGTCAAAAACAGCAAACAAAGTAAACGGTGCCAAGAATAAGCAGTACTGACCTCCACCTATTTGTTGTATTGATTTATACTGCTTCCTTTATACATCGACTAATATGAACGGCCGTTGTAAAGCGTTTATTTTTAGGGGGTATGGGTATATGGTTAATTTTACTGGTATTTACTCGGTGCATATTCTAGGATCCTCAATTCGTTTTTTATTGATGTAATTGAGCAATCGTCTTTGTCGTCAGCACAGCCCAAACCAGAAATTAGCCTAATAACATTATCCTCTGATATCGCTTCTTGTATGTCGAAAGACAAATTTAAGTTTTTATCACGTTTGCGCAAGTTACCCAGCCTAAGGGCAGAGAAAAAACTAGATTATTTAGCCAAACTGCAACGAGATGTAGAGAAGTCTGCCCAGATTTATGCTGGCAGGCTTGCGCAAGTGCCAAAGATAGATTTTCCGCATCTTCCAGTATCTGAAAGGAAAGATGAAATAGCTGAGGCTATTACAAAAAATCAAGTGGTCATCATTGCTGGCGAAACAGGTTCAGGTAAAACAACACAAATACCTAAAATATGTTTAGAGTTAGGTAGAGGGGTTGGCGGCTTGATTGGTCATACTCAGCCCAGACGCCTTGCTGCTAGAACTGTGGCCAATCGAATTGCTGAAGAGTTAAAAAGCCCCCTAGGACAGCAGGTAGGTTTTAAGATTAGATTTTCAGACCACGTATCAGATAATACCTATATTAAATTGATGACCGACGGCATTTTGTTAGCAGAAATTCAACAAGATAAATTTTTAAGTCAATACGATACCATTATTATAGATGAGGCCCATGAGCGAAGTCTAAACATTGACTTTATTTTAGGCTATTTAAAACAACTGTTGCCAAGGCGTCCCGAACTCAAACTTATCATTACTTCTGCGACTATTGATCCCCTGCGATTTTCTAAACACTTTAACGATGCACCCGTTATTGAGATCAGTGGCAGAACTTATCCTGTAGAAATGCGTTATCGAGAAATGCAAAGCAATGATTACGACCAGATCCAAGCTATTACCGAAGCTGTAAATGAGTTATTGACCGAATCTCGTGGAGATATTTTAATATTTTTGAGTGGTGAACGTGAAATTCGTGATACTGCGGATGCACTAAACAAACAACAATATCGGCATACAGAAGTCTTACCTCTTTATTCCAGGTTGAGTAACAGCGAACAAAATAAAGTTTTTTCTGCGCATTCTGGCAGACGAATTGTACTTGCCACCAACGTGGCCGAAACGTCCTTGACTGTTCCGGGAATAAAGTACGTTATTGACCCTGGTACAGCTCGTGTGTCACGTTACAGCGTGCGCAGTAAAGTGCAACGATTACCTATTGAAGCCATTTCGCAAGCTTCAGCTAATCAAAGGGCAGGACGCTGTGGTCGTGTATCCGATGGCATTTGTATTCGTTTGTATTCAGAAGATGATTATTTATCCAGAGATGTGTTTACTGACCCAGAGATATTACGCACTAATTTGGCTTCTGTTATTTTGCAAATGATGGCGCTGGGGTTAGGCAAAGTTGATGATTTCCCTTTCGTAGAACCACCTGATTCCAGAAGTATTAATGATGGTTTTAAACTGCTTGAAGAGCTTGGCGCTATAGATAACAAACTTGGTCGACAAGGTTTAACCCATCAAGGCAGACAACTCGCCCGACTCCCAATTGATCCTAGGTATGCAAGGATGGTGGTAGAGGCCTCCAAACAAAATTGCTTAAACGAAGTATTGATTATTGCTGCAGCTTTGAGTATCCAAGATCCCAAAGAGCGCCCCCAAGACAAAAAACAACAAGCGGATCAAATGCACGAGGACTTTACTAACAAAGAATCTGATTTTCTTGGTTTTTTCCAACTGTGGCAAAGTTTCAAGGAACAACAGCAAGCTTTAACATCGGGTCAATTGCGTAACTGGTGCAAGAAACACTTTATTAATTTTATGCGTATGCGTGAATGGCAAGATATCGTCAGTCAACTTAAAAAATCTGTAGCTGAGTTAGGCTTTGGAATTTCCTCTCAACAAGCTGAATATCAAGCTATCCACCAGGCCATTGCATCTGGTTTGTTATCCCATATAGGCAACAAAGATGTAGATCGAGAGTATTTAGGTGCGCGTAACAGTCGCTTTAAGATTTTCCCTGGTTCTGGTTTAGCTAAATCTCAACCTAAATGGACGATGGTGGCTGAGTTAGTCGAAACAGCACATCTTTTTGGTCGAGTGGCCGCTAAAATCGAGCCTGAGTGGATAGAGCCTCTGGCTCAGCATTTAATTAAAACAGAATACTCAGAGCCACACTGGTCAAAAAAACAAGGCGTAGTTCAAGCTTTTGAAAAAGTGAGTTTGTATGGATTGATACTTATTAATCAAAGGCGAAAAAACTATAGCCAGATTGATCCAGAGGTCAGTAGAGAAATATTTATCCGCGAAGCTCTAGTGAATATGGAGACTAAATTGAACTTTGCATTTATGTCTCTTAATCAGAAAATGATAGAAAAAATTGAAGACCTAGAAGACAAGAGCCGTAGGCGTGACCTATTAGTCGACGAAGACACCTTGGTAGATTTTTATGGTGAAAAAATTCCAAGTCATATTTGTTCTGAAATCAATTTTAAGAAATGGTGGAAAAAACAATCTGTTGAAAATCCAGATGTGCTTAATTTTGATCCCGACACTCTGCTCAAGAAAGATACAGGACACATCGATGCCTTGTCATTCCCAGAAACTTTTAGGCAAAACAATCTCACCCTAGGATTAGATTATCATTTCGATCCAAAGGATGAAGATGACGGCGTAAGTTTAATGGTGCCATTAGCATTACTTAATCAAGTGACTCCTTTGGGCTTAGATTGGCTCATACCAGGTTTAAGGCATGAACTTATCGTGGCTTTGATCAAAGCCTTGCCAAAGTCTTTAAGGCGAAATTTTGTGCCTGCACCTAATTATGCTGATGCTTGTTTATCTGATATGCCGCAACTTGATAAGCAAGGTAACTCAATAGAATTTTTAACTGCATTGTCTTTAAAATTAAAACGCATGACAGGTCGTGAGTTAGAAGCCAGCGAATGGAAAGTGGATAAATTACCTCCACATTTAATGTTCAATATTAAAGTAATAGATCAACATGGCAAGATCATTGCCCAAGGTCGAGATCTGTTTGCGTTGCAACAAAAACTACAAGGTAAAGTTAAACAAAACCTTCAGGCGGTAGCCACACCTGAACTTGAGAAGACGGGTTTAGTTAGCTGGGAAATTGATAAGTTACCTAATGAGTTTATCAATAAAGCAGGTGGCTATGAGATTAAGGCCTACCCAGGCTTAGTCAATGAAGGTAAAACGGTAGCGGTTAAACTATTCGATCAACTGCATATGGCGCAAGCATCCCACAAATTGGGATTGCGCAAATTGATTATTTTAGGGATCCCTTCACCGGTTAAATATTTACAGGAAAAATTGCCTAACAAAGCCAAGTTAGGGTTGTATTTTAATCCTTTTGGTCAAATTAAGGCATTAATTGATGACTGTATCGATGCCGGAGTAGATCAACTTATTAATCAATATTCTCATAAAAATCAAAGCGAAATCCGTGAAAAAGTACATTTTGAGTTATGTTGTGAGTTTGTCAGACAAGAAATTAACGATACTGTTTTGCGTATTGCTCAACAAGTAGAAGTGGGCCTGACTGTTGCCCATGAAGTAAAGAAAAAGATGAAAGGCAGTGTGCCACTGAATCTAATTTACGCCCATGGACATATAAAAACTCAGCTCGATTCATTGGTCTACAAAGGTTTTGTGGCAGATGTAGGCGCCCTCAAATTAACTGATTGGCAGCGTTATATTAAGGCGATTGCCAAAAGGTTGGAGAAGGTAGCTATAGACCCTACCAAAGATAAATTGCATCAGTTAAATTTGGAAAAAGCGGAACAAGCATTCCAAGCTAAATATAATAAAATTCCTGCAAATCAGCCCATACCCGAAGAATTAAAAGAAGTACGCTGGTTATTACATGAACTGCAGGTATCCTTTTTTGCTCAACAATTAGGCACGTCATCGCCTATCTCAGTCAAACGCATACTGAATCATTTGGATTCTATTTAATATGCATTGACTTTGTTTTCATGGCACCCTATAAACTAAATAATAGAATTTAAACACTATGAGGTATTAGATGATAGGTTACGATGACAAACGCAATTTTTTCCGGATGATGGTTAATTCTGTATGCGAACTCAAAATTGTGGACGATCAATCTTCACGAACACTGCAGGGGGTATGTAGGGACATAAGCGCAACTGGAATGTCTTTGGAAATAGAAGAAGGCTCTCTTGAGATGGGCACAAAGGTCAACGTTTACATTGAATCAACCAATTCACAGATCCCTGCTCTTACTGCTGACACTAAAGTTGTTCGCTGTGAAGCGATTGATGACAACTCATGCACTGTGGGTGTTGAAATTCTCGAAATGAAATAATCAAAATTGAAAATTAAATAAGCGACGGCTTAGCCGCTTATTTAATTTTCAACATGAATTGAGCTGACATACTTATCTTTTCAGATTAATTTATAACACCCTACAAACCAAACCTTTCAAGTAAAATCCTTCAGGATAGTTAGACCCAACAGGGTGGTCGGCGGCTTGGCTTAGTCTTTCGATAATCTGTACTGTTCTACCTGCATCTAAGGCGGCGTCTGCCACTACTTTTTGAAATAAATCAAAAGACAACAAACCTGAGCAACTAAATGTACATAAGATACCGCCAGGCTGCATTATTTGCATGGCTAACATATTGATATCCTTGTAACCACGACAGGCACGTATTAAGGATGCTTTAGAGTCGACAAATTTGGGGGGATCTAGAATGATTTGGTCAAAATGTCTACCAGCTTGTTTAAAATCGCGTAATGCTTGAAACACATCTGCGTTTATAAACTCACATTTATCAGTATCTAAATCATTTATCTCAACATTTCTTTTTGCGGTGGTTAAGGCTAAGTCTGATACATCAATACTCGTCACTGACTTGGCACCACTAGCTAAAGCATAACTTCCAAACGTACCGGTATAACAAAAACAATTAAGTAAGGTTTTATCTTTTACATATTTTGCTGCAATTGCTCGGTTATCTCTTTGATCGAGATAAAAACCGGTTTTATGTCCAGCTTTGACGTTAACAATTATTTTTACGCCATTTTCTTCAATCACTACTTCCTCAGGCACGTCACCATGTAATACTTGAGTGATGAGTTCTAAGCCTTCTTTTTTTCGCACCGCCACATCACTACGTTCATAAATAGAACATTCCGGAAATTCTTTTTTTAATGCCCAAACAATTTTGTCGCGGTGTTTTTCAGCTCCGGCTGATAACAACTGACAAACCAACACATCAGCATATCTATCAATAGTCACACCTGGTAGGCCGTCTGATTCGGCGGCAATAAGTCGATACCCGGTTAATCCATGACGTGCGATCAAATCTTCTCTTGACGCTTGAGCTTTGGCTATTCGTCTTTGAAAGAAGCCATTATCGATACTTTCATCTTTATCAAAGGTCCAGATCCTAACTTGAATTTGTGACTCTGGCGACCAAGCACCTCTGCCTAGAAACCCACCATCATGGGATAATACATCTACGGTTTCGCCCATGTTGGTTCTGCCTACGGTTTTCTCTATGGCGCGAGAAAATATCCAAGGATGTTTACGTAATAAAGACTTTTCACGACCAGGCTGCAAAATGACACTAGATGACATAGGATAACTTTTATAAATAATTTGAACTAATTGTACATGAGGGTAGGACTTTGCTAAATAGAATTTCCGAATCTAAAAGAGATTTAACACAATGAGTGGTTCCATGTATTTTATAAAACACGCCAACGGATGTGTACCCGATGCACTAGAAATTAACCAGACCGAGATTCCAGTGCTGGCCTCTGGGCAGGTCCTGGTAAAAGTGGCGTGTTTTGGTTTGAATCGAGCAGATACATTACAAAGGCAGGGCAAGTACCCAGCTCCAGCAGGTGAAAGCAATATTTTAGGCCTGGAAGTGAGCGGTGAAGTCGTTCAAATGCATCCTAAACAAATGCATCTCCAACACACTAGCTATCAAGCATTTGAACTTGGCGATAAAGTGTTTGGTTTAGTCGCTGGAGGTGGATATGCCGAATATGTGGCAGTGCACAGTCAACACCTTATGCCGGTGCCAAAAAATATGAATATGGCACAAGCGGCGGGTATAGCTGAATGTTTTCTGACGGCTTACCAGGCGCTGTTTATTGAAAATGATTTGCAACCAAATCAGAATGTACTGATCCATGCAGGCGCAAGTGGAGTGGGTCTTGCTGCGATTCAGTTAGCAAAAAGACACAGTTGTGCAGTTGCCGTAACAGCATCCAGTCAGGTGAAATTAGACTTATGTAACCAACTAGGTGCGGACTTGGTTATCAATTATAAACAACAAGACTTTGCGGTTGAAATAGCTAAACAGTGGCAAGGCTGTGATTTGATTATTGATTTTGTTGCGGGTGATTATCTTAATCGAAACCTAAAATTGCTAAATATTGATGGCAGTGTGATTTATTTAGCTATGTTGGCTGGCCGTTATGCAGATACATTAGATATGGCGATGATGCTGGGTAAAAGGGCCACAATTAAAGGGTCTACTTTAAGAAGTCGCCATGATCAGTATAAAACTCATCTGATAAAAGAATTTAGTCAGGCATGTTTAGCTGATTTTGATAACCATAAATTAATTCCCAATATTGATACTATATTTGCTGCCAAAGATGTGGGCAACGCCCACCAACGCCTAGAAGATAATAATACTATGGGCAAGTTGATTGCTTGTTGGTGAGAACATAATGAATAACAGTACTTGACTACTCTTTATATTTGTCACGCAACCTATGCATTACTTTTTTATTTGATTACAATAATTACCTGACAGTTGTGTCAGGTTTTTTTGATGAAACCTTGTTTTACCGTTCCCTTTTTATAGAGATAAAATAGACTGAAGACCATCATATTCGCGAAATAGGACACATTAAATGATTGAGAACACCCAACAGCAAAACAAACTAACAGGCAAGGGTGCTGAGCTAGAGTTGAAGTTAAAAACTTATTTTGTTGATTTAGCCAGCGAACGTGTTGGCGGCGAAACCTTGTCTTGCAGTGATGATTTTTTTGCTGAGATGGAAAACCTGATTAAATCTGGCCGAGGTATTTTTATGGATGATAAATACACTCAACGTGGCAAATGGATGGACGGTTGGGAGTCTCGTCGCAGTTATGGTAGAGATAATGGCCGTGAATTTGATTGGTGTATTATTCGTCTGGGTATCAGTGGTGTTATCCGTGGATTTGATATCGATACCAATTATTTTCGTGGTAATGCACCGCAAACTGTTTCTGTTGAAGTCTGTGTCAGTGCAGTGCAGCCAAATGAAAATACCGTTTGGCATACTCTTCTAGCTGAAAGCGAAGTCGCTGCTCATAGTCAAAACATATTCGAAATTGCCAATTATCAGTCATGGACTCACGTAAGACTGAATATGTTTCCAGATGGTGGAATAGCGCGTTTACGAGTTTACGGTGAAGCTGACGTCAATTGGAATGATTTTGTTGCCGGTGAATTGATAGACTTAGCATCCATTAAAAACGGTGCAAAAGCGTTACTAGTGAGCGATATGTTTTTTAGCGATAAAAACAATTTGATTATGCCTGGTCGTGGGAAAAATATGGGCGATGGCTGGGAAACAAAACGTCGTCGTGATCCTGGTCCTGATTGGTCAATTGTTAAATTAGCGGCTCAAGGCAGTATCGAAAAAGTCATTGTAGATACTTGTCACTTTAAGGGTAACTTTCCAGACACCTTTAAACTGGAAGGTATTCACACCCCAAATGACGATTTTAACAATGCTAATGCTCAACTTGATTGGCATACTATCATTCCTCAAACTAAGTTGTATGCTCATCGCGAACACCTATTCATTAATGAAATAGTAGCTGGCAAGTTACAACAATTTACCCACGTTAAATTAAGTATTTACCCAGATGGCGGTATTTCTAGAATGCGTGTATTCGGTAAACGAAAGTAACGGTTAATAACTGGATTGCAATGGGGATGAGCACTTGATGATAGATAACAAACAGATAATACCTAAAGTACTAACACCGGAAAATTTTGCACAGTTTGGTGATGTGATAGAGGTGAATGACAATACCAAAAACTTCAGTATTAACGATGGTTTTACTCAGCGTTATCATGATTTAGCCGAAGTGGACGTGACCCAAGAAAACGGCCGTACCTTAATTAATATCTTTCGCTCAACACCTCTTGAGCAACCTGTCAGTATTAAGATGATGGAGCGCCACCCTTTATCTAGCCAAGCTTTTATTCCTATGGGTCAACAACCTTTTTTAGTGGTGGTTGCGCCTAAAGGTGAACTGGATATTTCAAAAATTGAAGTGTTCTTGGCTTCATCAAATCAAGGGGTGAATTATCATAAAGGTACTTGGCATCACTATTGTCTGGCGTTAAACCAAGTCAGCGATTTTATAGTGGTAGACCGGGGTGGGGCAGGAGATAACTGTGATTCGATCACCTTAGACGGTTCACTTGTTATAGCCCAAAGCTAAAGCAAGGATAAAGGTTAATACTAAATGAAAAGGGCAACGACTAGTATTTATATAGCAGGCAATTTGAAATATTATAGGGTACACAATGAATAAACGAATTAATGAACATGGTTATAAAATTGCCGATTGTCTTTACAATTTAGTAAACCATGAAGTGCTTCCAGGTTTACGAGTTAATCAACAAGATTTTTGGCAAGACGTTGCTAATGTATTTAATGAATTTATGCCTAGAAATAAAGCACTATTAGCAACACGAGAAACCCTGCAATCAAAAATCGATGCTTGGCATTTAGATAATTTGAATAACGCATTTTCACAGCAAAAATATCAACAGTTTCTAACTGAGATTGGCTATTTGGTACCTGAACAAAGTGATTTTCAAATTACCACTGAAAACGTGGATGCTGAAGTGGCATTAATTGCAGGGCCCCAATTAGTTGTGCCATTGATGAATGCTCGATTTGCGTTAAACGCTGCCAATGCCAGATGGGGTAGCTTATATGATGCGCTTTATGGTTCTGATGTGATCGTTGATGATTCTGATGCCAACGTATCCACTGGATACAATCCCATTCGTGGTGAAAAAGTGCAAACCTTTGCTCGAAACTTTTTAGACGATTCTTTGCCCCTAGCCCAAGGTAGTCATCATGATGCAGTCAAATATAAAATTGATAATCAACAGCTTATTATTGAATTAAATACAGGTAGCTTGGTTAACTTAAAAGACATAACTCAGTTTGTTGGATTTAATGGCACGACAGAAAATCCCAGCGCTATTTTGTGCATTCACAATGGGTTGCATGTTGAAATTCAAATCGATGAAAACAATTTAATTGGTCAAACAGATGCTGCTGGGGTAAAAGACGTCGTTTTAGAATCTGCACTGAGTACCATACAAGACTGTGAAGATTCCATAGCGGCAGTTGATGCCGCAGATAAAACAGCGGTTTATGCTAACTGGCTAGGGCTTATGAAAGGGGATCTGGCTGAAACCATCAGCAAAGGTGGTAAACAAACCACCAGAACACTTAATCCAGATAGAACGTACCTTTCTTGTGCCGGCGAACCGATGAGTTTACCAGGACGAAGCTTACAGTTTATTCGTAATGTAGGTCATTTAATGACAACTGACGCTATATTAACGGCCAGTGATGATGAAGTACCGGAAGGCATTCTAGATACACTGATAACATCCTTGATTGCTCTGCACGACTTAAATGGTTCATCTGAGTTCGTTAACTCAAAACATGGCAGTATCTATATTGTTAAACCTAAAATGCATGGCCCCGAGGAGGTGCAATTTACTGATGACTTGTTTAGCCGCGTTGAAACAGTTCTAGGTCTTGCCGAAAATACTATCAAGATGGGTATTATGGATGAAGAGCGCAGAACTTCAGCCAATCTAAAAGAATGTATTCGAGCAGCAAGTACCCGTGTAGCTTTCATAAACACGGGTTTTTTAGATAGAACTGGCGATGAAATTCATACCAGCATGTTAGCAGGACCTATGGTGCGCAAAGAACTAATGAAAAATGAAAAATGGATTTCAGCCTATGAAAATAGGAACGTGGTGATTGGTTTACAAGCAGGCCTTAAAGGTAAAGCGCAAATAGGTAAAGGTATGTGGGCTACCCCCGACGAAATGGCAGCAATGCTGAAGGCTAAAATAGGCCATCCAAAATCTGGTGCGTCATGTGCATGGGTACCTTCCCCCACAGCAGCCACATTGCATGTGATGCATTATCATCAAGTCAACGTGTCACAGGTACAGCAGCAAATTTTGACTGAGGCGAATGTTAACAAAGCTAATTTGAGTAAAGATCATACTCAACTTGATGCGCTGTTAAAGATCCCGTTACTTAAAAATATTACTGATTTGACTAAGCAAGAGCGACAAGACGAATTGGATAATAATGTTCAAGGTTTATTGGGGTATGTTGTTCGTTGGGTTAATCAGGGGGTAGGGTGCTCTAAAGTCCCTGACATCAATAATGTAGGGCGCATGGAAGACAGGGCGACATTGCGTATATCAAGTCAACATATCTGTAACTGGTTACATCATGGTTTATTGGATGCTGACCAAGTTATGCAAACACTTAAACGAATGGCTGTTATTGTAGATTCTCAGAACGAGCAGGACAGCGCTTATATTTCAATGGCGCCAAACTTTGATTCCAGCTTCGCTTTTCAGGCGGCAGTAGATCTTATTTTTAAAGGTAAGATACAGCCAAGTGGATACAACGAGCCTTTGTTACATAAAATGCGTAGTCAACTGAAACATAGTTTAGTCAATTAATGCTAGTAAAGGTGATGTATTCTCGTGATGATCCAGACTCATCACGTATTTTTGCTAGTGAAATAATTCATGGTGCACCTGTATTAAACGACTATTTATCATCAGACTTTAAAATATGGTTGCAAACCAAAGTTGATGTTATCCATTATTGGATCAAAGATGGGCTGATAGACGATATCAACCCTCACCACCTATTATTTTTAATCTGGGGGGCTACCCAACATTATGCAGACTTTAATGTTCAGGTACTGGCAGCTATGGACAAACAAAAGATGGATGAAGAGAGTTTCAAAGCTATTGTTATTTCAATCACCACTATAGTTTTAAAAGGTTGCGGAGTTAAAACGCTGGAACAACCTGATGATAACGTCTGATAAAAGTGTTTGATAAAGCTTTTTGGAAAAAACGCTTGGAAAAAGCGTTCAATAAAAAGTGTTAAATAAAAAGCTGTATAAACATTCGCAATCCGGTAATGAGCAATACTAAGGCAAATACTCTTTTTAGTAGGTTGGCGTTCATTACGTTAGCTAACTTAGCACCCATTGGTGCAAAAATAACCGTCAGCGGTACAATACACACGAAACCAAAAAAGTTCACTAAGCCATAAGTACCAAATGGAGCATCACTGGGCGTGATACCAAATATCAGCATAGTAATGGCCGCTGGAAGAGAGATAATAAGCCCTATCCCGGCGGCTGTGCCTACTGCTTTAAGTGTAGGGTAGTTATAAGCCAAAAGAATGGGCACACTAAACGTACCGCCGCCTATTCCGACCATAGCACTAAAAAAGCCAATACAACTAGCCGTGACACGTTGACAAAATTTTCCGGGTAATGAGTCTGCAACGGTTGTTTTTCCTGCTCGAAATAACATATTAAGTGCTGATAAACTGGCAATCACACCAAACAAAGCGCTGAGCCATTGGCCACCATACTGTGTGACTAACAAACTACCAATAAGCACTCCAATTAAGATGTAAGCACTCCATGACTTAAGTAAGCTTAAGTCAACGTTGCCTTTACTGTGATGAGACTTAATAGAACTAAGTGAAGTAGGAACAATCGTTGCCAATGAAGTCGCGGTAGCAATCAACATTGCACTTTTCGCAGAAACTTCAAAACTTTGAAATAAAAAAAACAACACTGGCACAATCACTATGCCACCCCCCACACCTAACAAACCAGCTAACAGTCCAGCAAAAATTCCTGTCGCTATTAACGCAAATAACGTAAAAATAGTGGGCAAGTTGCCAAGTACAACATCCATAATACTCTCTTAGGTCGATGATTTTATTAAGTCGCTTATTTAGTCATTCACTAAGTCATTCATGAAGTCATCCATGAAGTTATCTATGAAGTCATCCATAAAATAGTTTACAGAATACATTATAAAGTAACTCATAAAGTCGCAGCGAAGGCTTTGCCATCACTTCGAGGGTCTGTTGCTGCTGCAACAGAATTATCAGGCCTTAAGACTATTGCGCCAGCATGACCCATTAACTCATTACATGGGGCAACAGTAGAGACTTCGTGGCCTTTAGTGACTAATTCTTGAATAATATCATGGGAAATATCTGCCTCGACCTTCAAGTCATGGCTGTTGTCACCCCAAGTACGTCCCAATAACCAGCGGCTTTCAGCAATAGCCTTAGGTAATGCTTGTTCACGATACACATAGCGACTAAATACTGCCGCTTGAGTTTGTGGCTGACCTTCTCCACCCATAGTCCCGTAAATCAAACGCCTGCCATCTTTAAGTTCGGCAAACGCAGGATTGAGGGTATGAGAAGGTTTTAAGCCAGGTTTTAATTGTTGAAGATGATCAGGCTCTAGACTAAATGAACTACCGCGGTTATTCCAAACAATGCCCGTTTGTGGCGACACGACACCACTACCAAATTCCCAGTAGATACTTTGAATATAGCTGACCATTCTTCCTTCTTGATCACAAGCTCCCATCCACACTGTATCGCCAGGTTTAGTGAAGTTTGGCCAAGGGAGTGCCTTATTCAGACGAACCTTTTTTGCTAGTTTATTTAGCTGCTCTTCCAGCAAATAATGCTCCAAAGGCATGGCTAAACGAGAAGGATCCGTAAGCACAGTGTCTCGAACAATGCAGGCTTGCTTAGTGCACTCAACTAATAGGTGAATAAACTCCGCTTCGGTGTTTGCCTGATGTTGAACTTTATCGAATAAGGCCAATATAATAAGTGATGCTATACCTTGAGTAGGTGCGGGCAAGTTATATAGTTTGCCAGCAGAAGTTTTAACACTTAAAAGCTCGACTTGTTTGGCTTGATACTGAGTAAAGTCGCTTAATTGAATTGGTGATCCAACATTGGCTAAATCATCGGACAACATCTTTGCAATATCCCCATGATAAAAATCATCCAGTCCATTATTGACTAAGGTTTTTAATGTTTCCGCAATTTTAGGTAGTTTTAGGATTTTACCTTTACTTAAACTTTTACCTTTAATCAAAAACTGACCAAAATCGTCCAATTTATGCAATTCATCAAATGTTTTCTCACTGGCATTTTGCAAACTTTCAGTCACTTCAATGCCCCATTCTGCCTGACCTATGGCAGCAGATAATAATTGCTCTAACTTCAGTGCTGGTTGCCAACTATGACTGATATTTAGAGCTTTTTTCCAACCCGCAACAGCGCCAGCCATATTTAAACAGGCACGTGGGCCACGGCTTTCTATCTTGACTTGTCCGGTATAAAAATCAAGGTCAGCTCGTTGTGCCGCAGTACCACTTGCGTCTATGCCGATGGGTACTTTACCGGGTTCACTGATCAGCCAAAAACCGTCGCCGCCTAAACTATTCATGTGAGGGTAAAGAACAGATATAGAAGCTGCAGCTGCGACCATCGCTTCTATGGCGGTACCACCCTGCTTTAGAATCTCTTGCCCCGTCTGACTGGCGGCATAATGAGGTGCGGTAAATGCAATAGATTTTGTGGCAATACTCAAATTTATCTTCTCCTGCAATGTGTTCGCCAGTTTTAGCAATAAAATCTGGGCTTAAGAATAACTTATGAATACGCCCTTTGAACGACCTTGGTTCAACCTCAGGGGCAAAAAAATAGTCACATATATTGATGTAGGGCCATTTAGCAAGGGATAAATAACCCTACCAATGGTCTGGTTAAAGTTGTGAGACACGCATTTAGAACCATAGAGGTTTTTTGCTTTTTAGATAAAATAATCAAATGATAAAAAGTTATTTTTGTTAGGATAATTAGTCATTCAATTATTTAAAAACTAAGTACAAGCCCACATATGATTGATATCCATTTTGTTGTTAAATTTTATCTGTATAACTGTGCTAGCTAATTTACCTCTTTATAAACTTAACCAGCTAAAAGTAGTTGTTCTGACAGGTGCAGGTATTTCTGCTGAATCCGGATTAAAAACCTTCAGGGATAATGATGGTTTATGGGAAGGTCATAGCATTCAAGACGTGGCTACTCCTGAAGGATTTGTTAGCCTGGCTAATCATTACGGAGCATATAGTGTAGAGTTAAATTTAGAGCCAAGTTTGGGAGAGAATAAATTTACCGAAAAACATTATGGGCTGGCAAGTAAATTAGTGAGTCAATTTGTCGATACATTATTAAGTAATATCCAGAGGCCCTTAAATTGATTGAATACTTTCAAGAATATGGGCTAGAATTTTTGACTATCGCTAGTGTGCACTTATTAGCTGTGGCGAGTCCAGGTCCCGACTTTGCCATAGTATTAAAGCACAGTATTAGTTTTGGCCGCAGAGCCGCCATTATTACGAGTATAGGTATTGGGGGTGGCATTTTAATCCATGTAGCCTATTCGTTATTAGGTATTGGTATCCTGATAAAAACAACCCCGTTGCTATTTCAAGCTTTTAGTTATGTTGCTGCTGCGTACTTGCTGTTTTTAGGCTGGGGATCAATAACAAGCCCTGCGCCTAAAATATCTAATAATGTAGAGGTTGAAAAAGTTGTACAACTTATTACTGACACTAAAGCCTTTATGGTTGGGTTTTTAACTAACGGCCTAAATCCTAAAGCTACGTTGTTCTTTTTATCAGTATTTGCCGTAGCAGTTTCGGTAGATACGCCTAATGTAGTCAAGCTTGCATATGGACTATATCTGGCCTTAGCTACTGGCACTTGGTTTTGTGTCCTTTCTTTATTGTTAAGTTCTAAGAAAGTTACGCAGTTTATGGGTAAAAAGGGATATTGGTTTGATAGGATTATGGGTGTTGTTTTGATATTGTTGGCCATAAAATTAGTATTGCCTGTATAGTGCACGTTTATTGAGTAACGTAATTAGAACCGCTGATTAGGAGCATAAATGGAAGAACAAAAACAATATGAAATACTGGGTGGTAGCCTTGAAAAGACTCTTAATGGCGAAACTGAATTAGATTTAAAAGCGATTGCTAAAGAGGCATGGGATTTATCAAAAAACACAAAAACAGCTGTTTTACATGGCGTAGTTTCTTTGTTTTTCATTGCTATGGTATTTGCTTGGATGTTGCAATCAATATTCGGTATAACCGATTTAAGTATTGTCCCTGAGCGCATTATGATTTCATTAAAAGTGGTAGGCATTATCGTCACTACCCCTATAATAGCCACGATGTTTTTGTTGGGTATTTCACATAGTGTTGGGATTAAACCAAGATTTTTATCCATTTTAAAAAACGTAATGGGCTCGGTTCTAGTTATTTTACTGGCATTGTTATTAGCGGCTATGTCAGATGTAGGTTCTTTTGTTGGATCTCAAATTAATGTTTTGTTGGGTTTAGCGGTTTTATTTTATATAAACCTTGCCACAGGTTTTTCAATTATGTTGTTGGTTGAAAAGAAACTAGCCCCGAGTGAATGTGTTATCCAGTCTGTGAAGGTTTTTCACAAACATTGGGTGCCACTTTCAATGTTTTATTTAGTTTATTACTGCTGTTTGTTTTTAGGGGCACTTTCTCTGGGTTTTGCTTATATCTGGATTATTCCTTTTTTCGTTAATATGAAAGGGATCTTATATCGTGAACTATTTGGCGTAAGAGTGATTAGCGTTAAAAATAAATCCAACACCAATGAGACAGTATTTCATGCGTAAATCCGTCACATTATCTGTTGTTACAATTTCATTTGTTTTTGGCATAATATTTTTGATTGTTTTTATTCAGCAATTTAGCATCAAAGATGATGCTTTGGACATCATTAGTCTTGAGGATTTACACGTCACTGCATTAGATAGTAGTTCGAAAGTTGTGCCTAAATTTTCTGGATATAATAATGTTGTGGAGAAAAAAAGAGCATTTTTTGCTTATTTGTACCCTGAAATTCAAAGACAAAATAAAATTGTATTAATAGAGCGCAAGATGGTCTTTGCATTACAAGACTTATTTCTACAACAGCAAGAATTCAATACACATCAACAAAAAGCATTTAATACGTTAGTAAAAAAATACCAGTTTACAGGTGATAAAGTTTTGACTGTTGAGCTGACCTTAGAATCATTAATAACAAAAGTTGATTCAATACCAGAGGCGCTTATTTTAGTTCAGGCTGCGAATGAATCTGGCTGGGGAGCTTCAAGGTTTGCCCAACAGGGCTACAATTTTTTTGGCCTTTGGTGTTTTAAAAAGGGCTGTGGTTTTGTGCCTAAACAACGGAATGAGGGTGCAGAGCACGAGGTCGCAAAGTTCAGAGATTTATCACATGCGGTTATGACTTACATGCGAAATCTTAATCGGCATCATGCTTATGAAGATTTACGCAAAATCAGACAAAATTTAAGACAAAATGATGAGATTGTCACTGCAAGCGCCTTAGTATTAGGTCTATCAAACTATTCTGAACGAGGTCAAGAATACATTGATGAGTTATTGGACATGTTAAGGGTGAATACAAAACATATGGAAAAATTAGGTTGAAAGTAATTCTGTTAATTTTGGGACTCATGATTTTAAGTGCATATGCTAGTGCTGACATCTTAGAAGTAGAATATTCTAGCTTTTATCATCATGTCAAAAAGCTTGATGATCCAGATACCAATGCATTAAGATTTGCCTTCGGATTTTTGCACATTGCTGATAAACGCCTGTGTCACATTAGCAGCGCTAAAATAGTCACTCAAAAGAAAACCCTTACATTATCAGTAGAAAAAAATAATCGTTTTACTGTGCCCACAGATAAAATTCTTAAAATGGCTAGAGCAAAGGTGGTGATCGAATTAGATGATAAGTCAAATCAATGTGATATGTCCGTCCAGTTAGAAACGTTACCGAGCTTTTTGAAAACACAGTACACGCATAGTGAGTTGATGATGTTGTTTAATCAGTATCAGGCATTTTTTGATGAGATGGGTGGGTTTTTATCTTTTATGATGCCTTCTGCAGAAGGTTTAATGTTTCACTTTAACGAAGACGTTATTTTATCAAAAAGCTTACACCCCTTAATCAATAATGAGGGAAGGCTACCTTTGAGTAAAAAATGGTTGATGCAACAAAAAGAGCTAGAATTAATCCATAAACCGTTACGCATAACCGCCATTGTTGAGAAATAAGCCGTTTAAGTATTAAATGATACATGAAGGGGTGATTATATACCCCCTCATATTATGGTTAAATATTATTACATTATCCTTGAGAATAAACGCCTACTTCCACCTGTACTTCGGCCACGACGCATATTAGACCTAAGCTCCGTTCTTTTACTCGCTAACCAACTATCGCGATTCACATTTGCTTCGGAGCCTCTGCGGTTTTCTTCGGTTGTTCTAAACCTACAAAATTCTTTATAAGCGTCCAAATCTTGCGACAACTCTTGAATAACTAATTCGATCATGATGGCATCATCCACATAACCTAAACCTGGAATGTTATCAGGAACTAAATCTTCAGGCTCGCTGAAATACGCCAGTGAAGTTAAAATTTCATTTTTTTCATCTTCAGGCATCTGCCATTCTGTATCTTCTAAAGCGGATATGAGCGTTTCAAGAGATTCCATTCGGTGCTTAACAAAATCAGGCAAATTAACCTGTTCCATTTCTGCGCACACAGCACGCGCTTTTTGTAACACTTCGGCCGGTGGATATTCACTCGCTTTTTGCATAGCAGCTTTCATCATGGAACGAAAATGGTCTAAATCGCTGTCAGATAGTTCGAAACTGATTTGGATGGGCATTATTTCAATCCTTGTATTGTTATCAGACCTCTACCTTAAAGAGCAGGGGGGAGTCTGTCAATTATACTATTCAATTATAGTACTTACTTATCGTACTTATTCACGACCTAATTGATACTTAATCTGGTCTGCGACTCTATGCACACTAGCACGACCATGCTCAACAAGTTCTGTTGCTCGATAAAACTCCATCATCCCAAAATCACGAAGCTGTGGTTCGATTAGGATGTCGGGTGGATCGCCGGCTAATCGAGAACGAGTGACTCTTGCAGATAAAATATCTAACGAACCTGTCATCGTATTGATGATAGATGGTGCTGGAGGGATCTCTGAATGACCTTCACTGGAAATATTATCTAATTTTTGTGGTTCAACATTAGGATATTCGAGAATATCAAAACATTCTTCAGTTAAAAATTCTTGGTCTGTTACTCGTTCTCGTTTTAATGATTCTGGATCTGTATCTTCATTTTTTTTAAACCATTGTTGAATTTGCTGCTGACTACGTTTAAAAAATTCTGAGGTCTTTTTTTGGTTATTCCCATGGTCAATTTGGTTATTAACTAAAGATTGAGGTCTAAAGTCTGCACTTAGGTTAACTGCAATGACAATATCAGCCCCTAACATTCTGCACATATTAACCGGAACAGGGTTAACTACACCGCCATCAACCAACCACCTATTATTGAACATAACTGGGGGAAACAACCCGGGAATAGCACACGACGCTTTGACGGCCTCAATCACAGAGCCATTTATAAAATTTACTTCACGCCCACTATATAAATCAGTGGCGACAGCTGCAAAAGGTTTATGTAACTGGTCAAAGGTTTCAAAGCTAAAATTATCTTGCAGTGCCTTAAATACTTTTAGGCCGCTTACTAGACCCCCTTTATGAAAACCTACTCCCATTAAAGTAAACACCTGCCACTCTGTTAGGCTTTCGACCCATTCGGCTAACTCGGGTAACTTTCCAGAAGCATAAGTGGCACCTACATAGGAACCAATAGAGCACCCAGTCACTATATCTATCGTGATCTCCATTTCTTCCAGAGCTTGGATTACTCCAATATGTGCCCACCCCCGAGCTGCGCCACTACCTAATGCCAAACCAATTTTCATAGGTTTATTCCTTAAACATGAATGTTGGTGATAGTCAGAGTGGCTGCTTTGTGCAACTTGGTCTGATGAGGTGAGGTACTATCGGACGTGACTAGTACTGGTGGATCAAACCCAATATCACCATTTTCGAATGGCACTGATTGCGTTTTTAAACCGACAAAATCAAATTGACTGTTATCTGCTAAATGTGAAGGCACCACATTTTGTAACGCTTTTGACATGGACTCTATTCTTCCGGGAAAACGTTGCTGCCAATCCTGTAACATGCCTTTAATCACTTTTCTTTGCAGATTTTCTTGAGAGCCACAGAGATTACAAGGAATAATGGGAAATTTAAGATGCTTTGAATAAGCAGCAATATCTTGTTCTGCGCAATAAGCTAGTGGCCTAATGACCATCTGTTTACCATCATCACTGACTAATTTAGGGGGCATCGATTTGAGTTGACCGCCATTAAACATATTTAGAAAAAGAGTCTCCAACATGTCATCTCTATGGTGCCCAAGTGCAATTTTAGTCGCATTTAAACGTGTTGCAGTGTTGTATAAAATGCCTCTACGCAGCCTTGAGCAAAGTGCACAGGTTGTTTTACCTTCAGGCACTTTATCTATCACTATTGAATAAGTATCTTCTTCAACCACCTCAAAATCGACACCAAGCTGGGTCAAGTATTCGGGTAATACGTGTTCTGGAAATCCCGGTTGTTTTTGATCAAGATTAACCGCAATGATACTAAAAGAAATAGGTGCTACTTTCTGCATATGCAGCAGCACATCTAACATAGTATAACTATCTTTTCCGCCAGATAAGCAAACCATCACTTTGTCGCCATCCTCAATCATATTAAAATCAGCTATGGCTTTTCCGGTGTGATGTCTGATACGTTTTTGTAATTTATTGAAGTTATGCGTATTTTCTTGACTAATGCTGGATATTTGATTCATGGATATGGCTTATGTTTATCGATTAAAAAGGTTGTCTCTGTTTGTTGGGCAATTATACTGGAATCCGAACTTTTTCTATACTAAACCTCTACTTTATGGATATGTTGTTTTGATTCCCCTTTCTATACCTTCCTTGATGACGCCAAGTTTATCAATAAAAGATCTATTTTTTACTTGGTCAAAACAAAGTGATTTTGCTCTACGTATACCTAACTGGCAGATAGAAACAGGAAAAAAAGTGTTTTTATATGGTCGTTCAGGAAATGGTAAGACTACACTATTAAATTTAATTTCAGGGATTGAAAATCGTTATACGGGAAACATTCAAGTCCTAGGACAAAACCTGGCTGAATTAAACCAAAGGCAAAAAGATACTTTTAGAGCAAATAATATTGGCATTATATTTCAACAGTTTAATTTATTGCCTTATTTGTCCGCAGAACAAAATATACTCCTGGCTCAGCGATTTAAGAGTAAAAGCCAGACGCATCAATTAGACAAATTAGCCTCAATATGTGAACGATTAGAATTAAGCAGTCATGTACTAAAACAAAAACCCATTAATTTAAGTGTTGGGCAACAGCAACGAATAGCCGTTGCTAGAGCACTGTATGGTTCGCCTGCGCTGATTATTGCCGATGAACCAACATCGGCCCTAGACAACCAAAGCAGAGAACAATTTATCCAACTACTTTTAGACTGTTCTCAAGCTTCAACCGTTATATTTGTGAGTCATGATATGTCTTTAGCCTCACACTTCGATCAACAACTGTCTTTAGCACAATTGCAACAACAAAGGAGTGATACTTATGTTGCTTAAATTGGTGCTGGCGAGTTTATGGTCTAGAAGGGGAATGGCTATTCTGACCTGCACCTCAATTGGTATAAGCATGTTGGTGCTGATAGGTGTTGAGCATTTACGTGCAGAGGTAAAAAATAACTTTGAACGCACCGTATCTGGGGTTGACTTAATTGTGGGTGGTCGCACTAGTGGCATTAATTTATTACTGTTCTCAGTGTTTAAAATTGGTAATCCTAGCAATAATATACAATGGAAAAGTTACCAAGATGTTGTTAATAAAAGCCAAGTAGCTTGGTCGGTGCCATTTTCAATGGGAGATTCTCACCATGGATTTACTGTTATAGGTACCACAGAAAACTATTTCGAATATTTTAAGTATGGCGATAAAAAGAATATTTCTTTTCTACAAGGTGGGTCTTTTAAACGTTTATATGAAGTTGTGTTGGGCGCGGATGTCGCTAAAAATTTGGGCTATAGCCTAAATCAATCGTTAGTTATGTCTCATGGCACAGGCAAAGTCAGTTTTACTCATCATGACGATCATCCCTTTACAGTTGTAGGTATATTAAAGCCAACGGGCACACCGGCGGACCAGTCTCTTTATATTCCCTTACAAAGTATAGATATCCTTCATCAAGCACAGCATGTTCATGATGAACTGCTCACAGAAGCGGCTTTAGGTGAACACTATCAACCTCAGATCAGTGCGTTTTTACTTGGCAGTAAAAGCAAGATTTCCATTTTACAGTTGCAGCGATATATTAATCAATATTCCCAAGAACCTTTAAGCGCAATTCTTCCAGTTTTGGCTCTTCGAGAGCTTTGGCAAATAGTCAGCGTAGTCGAAATGAGCTTGAGGGCTATTTCCTGGCTGATATTAGGTACGGCACTTATTTGTATGACAACTATGCTTTTGGCTTCAATGAAAGAACGAGAAAAGGAATTAGCTGTTCTGCGAGCATTGGGGGCTAAAGCTCAGATCATTATTTTACTGATTGGCACCGAAGCACTAATACTTACATTACTTGGGGCATTTGTCGGGTATTTATTCGTGACACTAGGATTATTATTCGGCCAACCATTACTTGAACAACATTTCGCTTTATACGTCAGCCCATTTGTTAATTTGATAGCAGTAGGGCGATTTTTTATGATAGCGTCTGGTGCAGCTGTTTTACTGTCTTTTATCCCCGCGATGTTTGCCTATAAAAAATCATTGTTGAGTGGTCTTAAATAATAGACATCCATGAATAACAGATTAATATTTTATCGGTGTGACAAAACCTTCGGGTTTAATTGCCAATACGTCACAATTTAGCTTATCAATAACATGCTCAGCTGTATTTCCAATCAATGCAGCTGAAATCCCTAGCCGGCCAATTGTGCCCAGCACCACTAATTCTGCATCTAACTGTGTTGCGTATTTTGGGATCACGTCCTCTGGTAATCCCATATGCACATGACAATTGTCTTTGCTTATATGGTGTTTATTACTGTGACGTTGCATACATTCTTGATGATGTTGTTTAGCTGACTCATCATAAGAAGTAGGATCAAACTCAGGAATTTCGATAACTATGTTGGCAGGCGTACCCGGATAAGAATTAACTAAGTGAACATTTGCAGATAATAACGTTGCAAAATGCAATGCTTGCTTGGTGATTTTTTCGTTTAATGAAATGTGCGCTTTGACATCCACACCTACGTTAACCGCTGCAACTATTTGTCCTCCTGTTGGCCAGTCATGTTCTTTTACCATTAACACAGGAACAGGTGCTTTACGCATAATATGCCAGTCGGTAGGGGTAAAAATAACTGATTTTAATGAATCGTGGGGCTGAGTACCTTTAACGATTAAATCGTAGCCTTTGTCTATCACTTCATAAATAATGCTTTCGTAAGGTCTATTGTGCCAAACGACCTTGACATCAATGCTTACTTCTTGAGTGCTAAATTGATCTGAAACTAAATTAACTAACCAGTCAGTTCTATCATCGATTACCGCTTGGCGCATATTTTCACGTTCGTCCATAGACAGCATAGTGGTCATTTCATAGGAAAAATCATAGATAGTTAAAAATGCAGTAATGCTAGCGCCATTAATATTGGCTATTTCAACCGCTCTAGCTAGTGACTTTTGGGTGGAAATTTCTGGCTCTATAACGGCTAATATTTTTTGATAATTCATACCTGACCTTTATATAAAAATAGCTAAGATGATTTTATTCAAGCTTATGAAATTATTTAAGATTTTGCCAGTGGATATACATCAAAAGCGATACGTATTTATTGAATTGAACCAGATATAGCTTGGTATAATTGGTTTAGGGCAAATATTATTAATAATAAACCCATCAAAATTTTTGCTCTAGGATTTTGAATGAGTTGTTGAATTCTGTCGAATCCAGTAGCCATTAGTAACATTATTGGTAGGGTGCCTAAACCGAAGCCTGTCATAATAATTGCGCCTTGTAACGCCGAGCCACTTGCCAAAGACCAGGTTAGTACTGAATAAACCAACCCGCATGGCAACCAACCCCAGATCATACCGTAGGGCAGGGCATGCAATGGACTTTTAAAGGGTAATAATTTTTTCGACCATGGGCGGATCATTTGCCAAAACTGGCTTCCAAACTTTTCAATTTTGGTAAGACCTTGCCACCAACCTGCAACATATAACCCTAACGAAACTAGGAAAACGCCACTAACAAACTGCAAAATCACAATACCTTGATTGATTTGTTGGGCAAATAAATATCCAGCCCAGCCAGTAATAGAGCCTGCAATGATATAGCTAGCTATCCGACCAAAATTGTAGGCTAAAGTATAGGGTAACATGACTGCATTTTTAGGCACCGCGTAAGCAAAAGCACCCACTATACCGCCACACATTCCTACGCAGTGAACGCCACCTGCTAAGCCAATAAGAAAAGCCGAAAAAAAACTTAAATCACTCATCGCTTTTTTTTGAGGGAGATTGCGGCTGTGGTTCGGGTTTTTTTTTAGGCAGGTCATCATCAAATAAAATACTACTACCGTGGCGTTCTAAATCTTCAAACTGATTGGATTTAACGGCCCAAAAAAACACTCCTATCGCTATGCTAACAAGTAATATTGCCAGTGGGATCAGAACATATATACTATTCAAGTGTTGTGCCTCTATTATTTTAGAAGTCGAGTGGAATTCACCACTACTATTAACGAACTAATTGACATACCCAATACAGCCATCCAGGGGCTCAGTAAACCCATAACTGCTAGGGGTAATATCAGAAGATTGTATCCTATTGCCCAGCCGATATTTTGTTTGATTTTAGTTGTACATCTTGCGGCTATAATAAAAATGACTTGAAGCTTAGCTATTTCGTTATCGAGTAATACTATATCTGCAGATGATTTAGCCAAATCAGACCCTGCACCTAGAGTAATCGATACATCTGCTTGGGCTAAGACGGGCCCATCGTTTATTCCATCTCCTACCATCAATACTACATGTTGTTTGCTTTGAGCTTCTTTAATCGCATGTAATTTATCTTCTGGGTTTTGTTCAGCTAACCAATTATGTATACCTAATTCTTTGGCAACCGATTCGACTATAGGTGCAATATCACCACTAATTAAGTGAACATTGTAAGGTCTCAAAGACTCTATAAGAGTGTTGCCTTGAGGCCTAATTTTGTCGGTTAATAAAAAACCGCAAAGTATGCCCAAGTCTGACTGCAGAAAAACATTACAGGTTTGCATGCTCTTGGGAACCTGGAAGTCCAGAAAGGTAGCCGCACCTAATTTATATAGTGTTCCTTCTATTAAGCCACTGACACCTTTACCGATTTCACTTTGAAATTCAATCACTGTGTGTGGACTATCATAGTGGCTAAATGCTCGTGCAATAGGGTGAGATGAGTACTGCTCTATGCTTGCAGCTACTTCGAACATATTAATATCCGGTTGCTCGCTCAAATTGACACATTGAGTTAGACTAAATTTTCCTTCTGTTAGAGTGCCAGTTTTATCTAAACCAATCCAATCCACTGAAGCAAGTTGTTGTAACGCGTCGCCTCGTTTTAATAACACTCCTTTACTATTTAAATTGGCAATGGCACAGGATAATGCAGAAGGGGTGGCCAGTCCTAATGCACAGGGGCAAGTAGCAATTAATACAGCTACCATTACCCAAAGTGCTTCGGATGAGTCTATTTGTAGCCACACTAAATAGCTAATACATGCAATGAGTAGCACTGCAATCACAAAATATTGAGAGAATTGATCTGCTAAACTAGCAATTCTTGGCTTAGTACTCATGGCTTGAGTTTGTAATTTACTAATTTGATTAAGTGTGGAATGTTGCAAGCTAGCACTGACCTTAACAGTCAAAGTGCCTAATTGGTTTAAACTACCCGCTAACACTTGGTCACCAGTGAATTTACTAATTAAATCAAATTCACCGGTTAACATCGCTTGATCAAGCTGTCCTTGTCCTTGGATAATAATGCCATCTACAGGCACTAACTCACCTGCTTTAACTAACACCAGTTGGTCTACTTTTAAGGATTTAGCCAATACAGGTATAAGATCATCATCATTTATTAACGTGGCGGTGGTCGGCATATACTCCAGCATATTTGCCGATGCTTGAGCCGCTTTATAACGAGCACTGTGTTCAAGGTAACGACTAATCAACAATAAAAATACCAGCATACATAATGATTCAAAATAGGTTTGACCGGTATTTTGTGCAGTGGCAAACACACCTGAGATATAAGTGATCCCTAAGGCCACAATAATAGGCAGATCCATATTAACCGTGCGAGCTCGAAGACCCCGCATAGCATTAGTATAAAATTCTGAGGCAGAATAAAGCATAACGGGAGTGGTTAAAAACAAGCTTAGCCAATTAAAGTATTGTTTAGTTTGAGAGTCAATATGACCAAATAAGTCAAAAAACACGCCTATATTTAACATCATGACTTGCATAGTCATTAAGCCCGCTAAGCCTAAGCGTTTTAGAAATGCCTTGTTTTCCTGTCTGAATATTGCTTCATGTTGTTCGGGCTGAAAAGGTTTACCATGATAACCAATATTTTCAATATGACTTAAGATTTGGCTGAGTTTCAGTTGCTGATTATTCCAAGTGACACTTGCACGTCTGGCTGATACATTAACGCCAACTTTCATTACGCCAGATAATTTGGCCAATTGTTTCTCTATTAACCAACCACATGCTGCGCAATTAATACCACTCATAGTTAATTGTATTTCGCTGGCATCGGCATCACTTTCAACAAATTCCTGCAATATACTATCGTCATCAAATATTTTGAGTTTTTGTAACAAATCCTCTGTGTTTTCTGAAGCTTTCTCTGCAAATTCGCTTCGATAATGGTAATAATCTTCTAAACCATTGTTAACGATTGCTTCGGCCACTGCAGAGCATCCTGGGCAACAAAAGGCTTGCTCTTTACCCAACACGTTACTGTGAAAATCAATATTTGAGGCAACAGGTAAACCACAATGAAAACACTTAGACTGCATTGTATTTAAGGCTTTAGATCGAATGGTTTTGATTGCGGCAGAGATACAACTTTTTGAATTTTCCAGTTATTGTCAAAGGGATGTAAACTAAGTTTCCACTTACCCAAAACGTCTCTCGTCAACGGCGCGCGGTATATGCCATTAGCATCACGCAACAACGTCACTGAAAAGTCTTTAAATTTTTGTGTAGAATGAAAAAAGTCTAAAGTAATGGCTTCTCCATTTTCAAGTGCGCTGGTGATAAAAACAACTTCAACATAATCAGCAAACACTTGAACTTTAGTGGATATGTTGAGGATTTTGGCTTGTTGTAATTTTTGGATTTTGAGGTTAATACCTCTGCCTTCTTTGTAGTAATCATCAATGACCATGCTGTCCTCGCTATTAAATGCCAAATTCAACATAGAAAAACTAAGCACCATAGAAGTAAGCGGCAGAACTATCAAAAACCAGGGCCAGAATTGTTTGTACCAAGCTTTTTGAATATCAGATTGCATAAATAAACTACCCAAGATGAAAAGAAAAAATATAAAAAAGCCCCGCAAGACGGGGCATTCAGTATGTCACTGCGCTACTGGATATCTTGCGATAAACTATATACGTAGGCGGTAACAAGGTGGATTTTCTTTTTACCTAATGTGACATTAAAGGCAGGCATTACACCGTTACGTCCATATTTTAGGGTTTCTGTTAGCGCTTTGTTGGTGCCACCATATAACCAGACCTGATCAGTCAAATTAGGTGAACCAATCATTTGATTGCCTTTTCCATCCTGACCATGACAAGCTTTACAAGTTATCGATCTCGCTTTACCGGCGTCTACTAAGGTCTGGTCAAGATCTGCTCTATTACTTAAGCTTAAAACGTAAGCCACTAATTCTTCGATGCCTTTATCACCCGATGCATTTAATTGGGCTGGCATCATGCCACGGCGTCCGTTAATCAAAGTTTCAGTAATTTTTTCAGGTGAGCCACCATATAGCCAATCGTCGTCGGTCAAATTTGGAAAACCTCTCTGACCACGTGCATCGGAGCCATGACACTGTGAACAATTTTGACTAAATAAACGTTGACCAATTTTTAATGCTTCTACATCCTTAGCTAAATCAGTAATAGGCTGTTGATAGTATGCATCAAAGATAGGTGCAAAAAGTTCATTGGCAAACTGAATTTCTCTATCATATTGGTTGATCACACCGTTAGATTTATTAGCCAAAACAGATGCTTTAGACTCGGCCAATGACTTAATCGTTTGATTAGAACTCTGCCAATTCCATAAGCCTTTGTAACTGCCCAAGCCAGGATATAAAACTAAGTATATGAGCCCCCAAGTGATACAAATATAGAATAAGATGGTCCACCATCTAGGCAGTTGGTTATTGAGTTCGAGAATGCCATCAAACTCATGATGCATATCGTCCCCTTCTTTCACGCCTGTTTTATTTGACAAACACCATCGAAGCAATAAAAAACAACCCAATATTGATCCCAATGTAATGACAGATATCCATATGCTCCAGAAACTACTCATCTGCTTTAGACTCCTGCTTTTCTTGCCCTGGCTCATCATCAAAGATAAGCATTTTAGCTTCATCAAAACTTGATTTTGATTTTTTACTGTAAGCCCATAGTGCTATCCCAATGAAACTCACAAATACTATTATTGTGTAAATGGTGCCGCTCGTTGCGTAATCCATATTATTTCAACGCCGTGCCAAGAGATTGTAAGTAGGCAATCAATGCCACCATTTCAGTTTTACCTTTAACCGCATCTTTAGCACCAGCGATGTCTTCATCTGAATAAGGCACACCAAAGTCTCTAAACACGGATAGTTTTTTTGATGTTAAATTTCCGTCTAGAGTATTTTCCATCAACCAAGGAAAACCAGGCATATTAGACTCAGGTACCAAATCTCTTGCGTTTATAAGATGGATCCTATGCCAATCGTCACTATAACGGCCACCAACACGGGATAAGTCAGGTCCTGTACGTTTTGAACCCCATAAAAACGGATGTTCCCATACTGATTCACCTGCAACTGAATAATGGCCGTAACGTTCAGTTTCAGAACGAAAAGGCCGTATCATTTGGCTGTGACAGCCCACGCATCCCTCTCTAATATAAATATCTCTGCCTTCCATTTGTAGAGCTGTGTAAGGCTTCAAACCATCAACTGGTTCCATTGTCTGTTGTTGAAACATAAGGGGTGTAATTTGCGCCATACCACCCAAACTGATGGCAATTAATATAAGAATTGCTAACAGACCAACATTTTTTTCAATTAACTCATGTGCATTTTTCATAATATGTTCTTCTTAAGCCGTCTGTGCATCGGGTACAATTGCCTTTTCTTCACTTTCATTTTCACTTCTAATGGTTTTGTAGACGTTGTAAGCCATAATTAACATACCAGTTAACACAATCACACCACCGAAAAAACGTAATAAGTAAAAGGGTTTTGAAGCTTCAAGGGATTCTACAAAACTATAAGTTAAGGTGCCATCTGCGTTAATTGCACGCCACATTAAACCTTGTAAAACACCTGACATCCACATAGCAACTATATATATAACTACGCCGATTGTGGCAAGCCAGAAATGTAGATTAACAAGATAAATACTGTACATTTTAGGTTTGTCAAACAACACAGGTATAAGGTGATAGATAGAGCCAATCGTTACCATAGCCACCCAACCCAAAGCACCAGAATGCACATGACCTATAGTCCAATCTGTGTAGTGTGATAATGCGTTAACTGTTTTAATTGCCATCATTGGACCTTCAAATGTCGACATACCATAGAAGGATAGAGATACAACAAGGAAACGTAATATTGGATCCGTACGCAATTTATGCCATGCGCCAGATAACGTCATAATACCGTTTATCATGCCGCCCCAAGAAGGTACAAATAATATAATAGACATCACCATACCCAAAGACTGAGTCCAATCAGGTAGGGCAGTGTAATGAAGGTGATGAGGACCAGCCCATATATAAAGGGATATAAGCGCCCAAAAATGTACTACTGACAAACGATATGAGTAAACAGGGCGTCCAGCCTGTTTGGGTACAAAATAATACATCATACCTAAAAATCCCGCAGTTAAGAAAAAGCCTACTGCATTGTGCCCGTACCACCATTGGATCATGGCATCAACAGCACCAGGGTATATAGAATAGGATTTAGTAAGAGAAACCGGTACAACCATGCTATTAGCAATGTGTAATACCGCAATAGTTAATATAAATGCACCAAAGAACCAATTTGCTACATATATATGAGATACCTTTCTGGTGATCATAGTGCCAAAAAAATTAATCATATAAGACAGCCACACTATGGTCATTAATATATCAATAGGCCATTCAAGTTCGGCATATTCTTTTGTACTGGTGAGCCCCATTGGAAGAGTAATAAAGGCAAGTACAATAACAAGCTGCCACCCCCAAAAAGTAAATGAGGCCAGTTTGTCGCTGAACAATCTGACATTAGACGTACGCTGAACAATATACAAAGAAGTCCCAAATAAAGCGCATCCGCCAAAGGCAAAAATAACTGAATTAGTATGTAGAGGTCTTAACCTTGAAAATGTTAACCATGGGGTGTCGAAGTTTAATGCTGGCCAGTATAGTTGCGCAGCAAGAAGCACCCCTAAGGCCATACCAATTATTCCCCATACCACGGTCATGACCGCAAATTGCCGAACTACCTTATAATTGTATTCGGGATGCACTTGAATAGCTGTACTCATTTAATGGCTCTTCCAATCTTGTTAACGATAAATCTACATAGTTTTGACAAATAAAAAACAATCTAATGCACTTTACTACTGTCTTCTAAGCAACTGATATAGGTACTAATATATAGTAAAATATGATCTGTTTTAAGACGCTTTTTTTTAAAAAAAGAAAGACAAAGAGACTTGTTAATTCTGTTTTTTTTAATCACACTAAATTTTAACTTTATTTGCACATTGTAAAATTTTGAATCCTACTTTTTTTGCTAGAATGTTACTTCCTTTGCTCATTTTCGTTGCGGCCGTAGGAATGTTCCTAAATAATACAGATTCTCCATCGATTAAATCGTCTAAACAATGCAAGATTGATCTAAAGCAAGAATGTATTGCATTTGAAAGTAATCAACAAATTTCTGTTCAATTTCTTCAAGATATTGAGGTAGAGGAAGAATTATTTCTCACTATAACGGTTCCAAAAAATACAAAAATCACACAAATGTGGGTGCAAGGTATCAATATGTATATGGGTAAAACTGCAGTTTTAACAGACTCTACACGCCTAGAAGAAGGAAAAAATATCTATAAAGCACGTTTATTCTTAGGTGCTTGTAGTGAGCCATCCATGCGATGGCAACTAGTCGTTCAAACCAAGGATAATGCTGAAGGGGAGCAGTCTTGGTTTTTTAATTTTCAAACAAACAGAAACAAAAAAAGCTGAATAAGCATGCTTATTCAGCTTTTTGGCGTTTGCTTGTTGCTCTACATTTGTGACTGCAAATAATTAGACAAACCTAATCGTTTTACAAGGCCTAGCTGTTGTTCAAGCCAATGTGCATGGTCCATTTCAGTATCATCTAATAACACTAACAACATGTCCCTGGTGACATAATCCTGTTCAGTTTCACATATGCTAATGGTCTCTTTCAGAGCTTGTGCAACAGCATATTCAACTCGTAAGTCACTTTCCAACATAGATGGCACATCCATACCTATCATTAGACCATCACGGTCAACCATATTAGGTATGCCCTCTAAAAATAACATACGCTCTATCAGTTTTGTAGCATGACCTTTTTCATCATCAAATTCATGAGCAATACGCTCATACAATTTATTAAAGCCCCAATCTTGATACATCTGCGAATGAATAAAATATTGATCCATAGCTGCCAGTTCAAAAGCGAGTAGGGCATTTAGCTGTTCAATTATGATTTTTTTACCTTGCATGTTAATCCTCTTCAACTTGGCTTTGTAAATAGTTTTCTAAACCCAAATGTTTAATTTGGTATTGCTGAGTTTCAATCCAATCAATATAATCTTCTTCGTAATTCAAAATTGATTCAAGCAATTCACGAGACACAAAATCTTGTGATTCTTCACATAAACTGATGGATTTTTTTAATAAAGGGATTTGTAAGTTCTGAAAGCTCATATCGCAGTTCAACATTTCACTGGGTTCTTCGCCTATCATTAATTTGCCCAACATTTGTAGGTTAGGTAAACCCTCTAAAAATAAAATACGTTCTATTAACTTATCAGCCTGCTTCATATCTTTAATAGATTTTTTATAAGCAGCGGCATTAAGCTTTTCTAAACCCCAGTTTTTAAACATGCGTGCATGTAAGAAATATTGATTGATTGAAGTGAGTTCGAAAGTAAGTACTTCATTTAATACGACCAATACTTGTTTATTGCCTTTCATAGTATGTACCCTAGATGATAACCAGCAAGAATTATTATAATATTAAGCGACTTATAAATCTATAGTAATCTATAGAAATTAAAATAAATCCTTTATAAAACAACGCGATAGAGAATGATAACGATTCTTATTTTAACTTTTATCACGTTTATTATGTTGTGGCAAAAGCTGCAGGCTTTCTTCAGCAAACCCTATTCCTGCTTCGGTAAAAAAGTTAAATACCTTATCAGAGCCTGCATCAATAAGTGGTTGTATTTCATCTTTGTAACGAGCTATTGAGGCTATTTTTCCTTTATAACCTGCGTGTTGCAGTTGTTCATTGATATTGCAAATATCTTCAATAGAAGGCAACGCCATCAAGATCAGTTGTATTTGAGTTAAGTCCATATTTTCCCAGAGGTCAACATCCTCACCATCCCCAACCATGGCTTGATAGCCAATTCCCTTTAGCTTAATTATTCGGTTAGGGTCTGCATCCATCCCCCAAACTTTTTCACCTACCATATTGTTCAGAGATACATAAGCCCCTTTACCGACCCTTCCTAAGCCAATCACAATGATTTCAGCCCCCAGTGGTTGAACGTAGATATCTTCAAGTAACCGGTACGGGCTTTCAAATAACTTAAGCCGGTTTTTAAATTTGGTGTATTGATTATGCGAGGTTTTGTAAACTAAACCTGTTAATACGAAGGAAAAAGATACGGCTAAAGCTAAAACGACTAACCATTGGGCATTTAACCAGCCTAGACTTACCACTAGAGCAACAACGATAAGGCCAAATTCACTGTAGTTCGATAACACTAAACTAGCTAAATAACTGGTTCGCGCCCTTAATTTAAACAAGGTAAATAACGAGAAAAACATAACAAATTTGATTGGGATAAATAGGCACAGTAATATTGCAGTAAGTGTTAAATCTAAAGTAGGGAGTGCACTAAAGCCGATGGTAAGAAAAAAGCCAACCAAAAAAATATCTTTAAAATTCATAAGTGCTTTGGACATTTCTGCAGATTTCACATGTGTTGCGATAAACATACCGACAATCAGAGCGCCTAGGTCGCCTTTAATTCCCAGAGCGTCAAACAATTCATAACCACCTATAGCGAACAAGAAACCTGACAATATGAGTAATTCTCCATGACCCACACGCTCTAGAACGATACTCCATATTGGTTTTGCAATAAATAACAACAACAACAATAATGACCATATAGACGGCACATTTCCTGTGGCAATGACCAAAAACAGCACTGCTATAATATCCTGCATGATCAACACCCCAATGGCTAACTTGCCATGACGGGTCTTTATTTCACCGCTTTCTTCAAGAATTTTAACAATACACACTGTACTGCTGAAGCTCAAAGAAAAGGCGAGCAGCGCTTTTGCAGACCAGTCCAAACTGGCAAAAGCAGATAAGCCAAGCCAAGACACAGCAAATAGGAGTAGATTGATCAGTGTTACCCATATAACCGCGTGGAAAATACTCCCTAACCAGACTTCTTTTTTATACAAGTCTCGCACGTTAAGTTTTAAGCCAATACTAAATAACATCAATGTTATGCCTAAATTTGCGATAGTTTGTAACGAGTCTGTTGACTGAAAGCCAAGGTAATTTAAAGCAAATCCTGCTATTAAATAACCGATCATTGGAGGTAATCCAACTAATTTCAGGCCTAAACCGCAGATGAATGCTAGTAGAATAAATGCGAATTCCATATGGACTCTGTGACAAAAAGGGCATGAGCAGTATGGTAACGATTTTATACAGGAAAGCTAGATGAACAGTTGAGAGGCATTATTCTTTTTAAAATAAAAAATAAAAAAATGAATTGCCTAAAGTGTAATAATCTACACCGCTAATTAAGTCTCTAGAACAATCCACTCACTTTGACATTAGAACGCGCTATGAGTCCCATTCATCCCGTATTAATTGTTTCAAATAACACTTCATATATATTAACAAATGTATTTATTAAAGGTTAACTATATGAAAAACATTTATACATTTGGTAGTGCGTTATCCAGTCAAGTCCTTTTGTTAACAGTAATGTTAGGGGCATCCGTTACAAATAGCTATGCTGGCTGGGAGGTCACCTGGATTGATGATTTTAATGGTACTGGCGTGGATTGGAACAACTGGACCGCGCAAACACAAGCCAACTATAACAATGAAATTCAGTGTTATACCGATGATGAAACAGACAATGTAGGTAATTATAAAGTATCAGATGGCACCCTAAAAATTACTGCGCGCAGACAAAATATAAATTGCCCCGGCCTTAATGATGAAAATCGACCTTGGACCTCTGGACGGTTAAATAGCAAAGACAAGGGAGAGTTTTTATATGGTCGTATTGAAGCACGTTTGCGCTTTGACGAACTTAAAGGCGGAACATGGCCAGCATTTTGGATGCTAGAAAATAGGATTGCTGAACAGCCCATTAAAGGAGATAACGACAACGTTAATTGGCCAAACCCAGGTGCCGGTGAAATTGATGTGTGGGAGTGGTATGGCAATAGTGGTGGTGATAATTACATTACCAATTTCTTTAATGCCAATAACTGTGGGGCCGAAAAACGTATTCCTTACCAAGGTGGTGCACCCGACGTAATGAGTTTCCAGACTTATGGTATTGAGTGGGGTGCTGATTTCATTGAGTTTTTTATGAACGACCAAGTGGTTGCCGAGTATGACTTGTCAAATTGTCCACAATACGAAGAGCCAATGTTTATTTTATTAAATGTGGCCATCGGTGGTAGCTTGGGTGGTAATATTGACCCACAATTAAACACCGCAACTTTAGAAGTAGACTATGTTGCACATTGCGTAGCATCAGATGCAAATGCGTCAGCTAACTGTAATCAAAGTACACCAACAATTACCGATGACGACAACGATAGGGTGAGAAATGAAGATGACGAGTGCCCAGAAACGGCCAATAATACTGAAGTAGACGCTTCAGGTTGCGAAATTATTGATACCCCGTTAACGTCAGCTCCTGATGTCGACTTTGCAGCCGAAAATGTTATTTCGTTGTTCAGTGATCAGTTTACTAATATACAGGATATCGATTACAACCCGGACTGGAATCAAGCGACTGTTGTTACCCAAGAAAATATTGACGGTAACAATACTTTAAACTATAGCAATCTTAACTATCAAGGCACCGACTTTAGCAACAACAAGCAAGATGTTTCACAGATGGATTTTCTGCGCTTTGACTATTGGACTAAAGCCGCTACACAGTTAAGTATGTATCTAATTAGTCCAGGTCCACAAGAAACCCCCTTTGTTGTGAATGTTCAGTCACAATCATGGCAGTCAGTCACTATCCCGCTGACGGCATTTACAAATGTGGATCTAACCGATATATTTCAACTTAAAGTAACTGGCAATGGTGATGTATTATTAGATAACATCATTTTTACTCGCACTGCTACAGAAAATAATGTTGCACCTGAACTCAGTTTATCGGCCACACAAAATTTGGCGCAGGTCACTAGCATAACAACAACAGACGGTATGGTTGTTATCAATGCCATAGTGACTGACAGCAATCAACAAGACACACATAATTTGCAGTGGGATGTAACGGGGGTCAGTGACTTCACCACGGATGGCAATCAAATATCATTTAATCCTGCTGCTCTGACTGTTTCACAAATTGTTATCAGCGCCCAAGCCAGTGACAATGGAAGCCCAAGCTTGAGTGTTTCTAGGGACTTAACCTTAATACTTATTCAGCCTGACCCAGTTGTAGTTGCTCAGCCTGACCCAGTTGAACCCGAGAATTCAAGTGGCGGCACAATCAGCCTCTATATGTTTTTTGGCCTAACATTAATAGTGCTTCGCAGAAAATATTTGCAACGGAATTAAAAAAGACCGGCGTTAATTGCAACTTATTCGTTGTTAATTA
>JAWUXU010000029.1:0-23703 GCA_034111145.1 Paraglaciecola sp. | reverse complement strand
TTGGGTGGCACAACAGGCTCCATTATTACCGGTCTGGTTTTTGATACTTTTGGTGGCAAGAACGCCTTCTACTTATCACTGTTTCCCATGGCACTGCTTGCGATGACTTTGTTTTTCTTTCGTAATTCGACAAATAAGCTGTCTTCTTCCACCACGGGGAATGGACACTAATGACCATGTCAGATACAAATAGTGCCAAACAAAATCTAAAGCAAAGCCTAGACTTTTTCGACAGCCATTTATTTCACGATGTGCAACTAGCCAGAATATTTGCAGATAGCAAAACATTTGCAGACGCCTATCCTAAAATATCATTGCCTAACATATACGCTGCTTATGAAAAAGCGCAAGCAACTGAAGCGTTTGATCTGACAACTTTTATTCATCAGCACTTCGTTATTCCTGACACGATATTACTCACCAACGATACCGATAAAGCTTCGGTAGAAAGTTATATTGAATCCCTTTGGCCAAAGCTTGAAAAACAGCCTGATAATATAGCCTTATGCTCTTTATTACCGCTTTCTCATCCTTATGTTGTGCCCGGGGGCAGGTTTCGTGAAATCTATTACTGGGACAGTTACTTTACCTCTTTGGGTTTAAATGAGTCGGGACGGCAAGATATTGTTCAGTCAATGATCTTGAATTTTATTGATTTACAGGACAATTTGGGTTGCATACCCAATGGCAATCGCAGCTATTTCAACAGCCGTTCTCAGCCTCCTGTATTAGGATTGATGGTTGAAATGTCTCTGCAGAATTTTGATAAAAGTCAGGCTGAAGCCAGAAAGCAGTTTTTAAAACATTGTGTTCAAGGATTAGACAAGGAATACCAATTTTGGATGCAAGGGAAAAATCAATTAATCGGTGATATCTCTGCCATCAAACGTGTTGTAAAAATGTCAAACGGAGTATGTTTAAATCGTTATTGGGATGACAGTACACAGCCTAGGCCTGAATCATATCGAGAAGATATCGAGGCCGCAGAAAATATTACTGCTGCTAACAGAGCTGATTTTTATCGGAACATCCGCGCGGCATGCGAATCAGGTTGGGATTTTAGTTCAAGATGGTTAGCTGACCTAGATGATTTATCTACGATCCAAACCACACATATTGTGCCTATTGATCTTAACTGCTTGTTGCACAAATTGGAGATGTTGCTGAGTCAATTTTACAGCCAGTTAGGCGAGGAAAAACTCAGTGCTGAATTTGCTGAGCACGCCAATATTAGAAGTGATGCAATAAATCATTATTTATGGAACAAAAAAAGCGGTTTTTATTATGATTTTGATTTTATCCAAGGGCAGCAAACTTCGACGCAATCCTTAGCTGCCTGTTTGCCTTTATTTGTGCAGATCGCTTCAAAACAACAAGCAAAACTTATAGCGCATAAGCTAGAAAACGCTTTTCTGATGGAAGGTGGTTTAGTCACAACACTCAACAATAGTGCGCAACAGTGGGACGCACCAAATGGGTGGGCTCCCTTACAATGGTTTGCTGTTATTGGCTTAGATAATTACGGATTTAATCAGTTATCCGAGCAAGTTATGGAACGATTTCTGGGAACGGTTGAGCAACAGTTTAAGAAGGATAATAACATCATGGAAAAATATAACGTCCAGAGTAGCCAAAGTATTGCAAAAGGCGGAGAGTATGAAGTTCAAAACGGTTTTGGCTGGACAAACGGTGTTGCTTTAGCCTTTTATAAACTATTAAATGCAGAAAAATAAAAATGACGTAACAACCCAAGCTTATATTCAATCTAATTTAACCCTTAATATTTAGGTTTAAATTAAGCCAACTTCGAATCTGGATTGTCATGAATTTAACAATTGGAAGATTAACAAGCTACTGTAAAGGTAAAACTAGTTATTGAGAATAAAAGTAATGAAACATGTTTTTGTGAAGAAATATCCCTTTTCTAAGCTGGCTGTTATTTCTAAATTTACGTTGTTTATCTAAATGTTATTAGCTTTCACGAGCGTGAAGGCTAACGTCAAAGAAATTAGATTTCCTAATAACTTTAATCCTGCTGAAGCGTATATTTTATCATTACTAGACATCATTTTAGCGAATTCAGATGGAGTAAAACTAACACTAATTCATAAAAATAATATTGCTTTGTTTAAAAGGATTAGTGACCTAAGTAGCTTAAAAACAAATTAACAAGACACCAGAAGTTAACAAAACACCCATAATTGAGCAGCTCAAAAAATAGTTTTCGGGTTTATTACGATGGGTGTATTTATAATTTTGTTTACCCATCACTTTATGCTTGTTGATTTGGCTTTGATTTAGTACTTTGAGTGTCTTATTTAGGTCACGGCAATCCCGAGCCATTGTAGAATACAACGCGCTTCGCGCCTGCGCACTTAACCACCGGTATCGGGTACCACTGGCAGCCGGTTATCGATGCCAGATACAAAAAAAGCCCCCGGAGGCGCTGTTTTTTGGTAGTCAATCACTGACCCATAACTCGCGGTAGCCGCGAGCTTATCTCGAGCTAGAACTAGGCCTTATTGGCCCTGAACCGTGAGATGCCCAGGCCGGCCAAGCCCAGGGCTAGCAGTGCGATTGTACCGGGCTCTGGTGCGTTTGCTTCGTTCATATCGAAGTGAAAGAGTTTATCGGCATTAATAAAGTTAAAGGTTTCTGTACCCTGAGCGTTCATGGTAGAACGGAAGGCCCGTCCACCGGTGTTGGTGTCGGAGGAAGAGGAAAACATATAGGGAATACCGGCGTGCCAACCGGCATCGGTAGAGGTCATCGCTATATCAAAGCCGTAGACAGCGTTGGCCGACAGCAAAACCGGTGAATCCAATAAAAAAGTTAAAAAATCACCGGTGGAGACTTCGCCAGCCTGATTTACGCCTACTACAGCCAGTTCGTTAAAGTTCGTGCCCGCCACAGATCCCACGCGAAGCTCATAGGATTTTGGTCCTGGGAAATCTCTATTACTCAGTAAGGTGATCGAATTCAGATAGGCGTCCACCGGTCCCATGGTAAAGGTTTGGCCGATCGCTCGGGTATCAGTCCAGAGTTTTTCTGCGTGCTCGGTGTAGCCAACGTCTGGGCTCAGCGAAAAGATATCAGCCCCGTCGACAACGGGCGCGGTAGTGTCTACGCCTAAGGTAGTTGCATAGGCAGTGGACATCAGGGTGGTACCGGCAATGACCGCCAATAGTCTAGCTTGTAATTTGTTCATGTGTTTTTCCAAAACTGATGAATTGAGCGACGGGCCTGTAACTGCCCTGCGTATAACTTGTGCCCGCCATGAAAAACGCAATTTTAGTGCCACTATAATAATAACGATATAATATAGTGGGTTATGATTCTACTAACATTGTTTTTAGCAGAACTGTAAAAAAGTCCGACACATTTTTGCACATAAAGACCTCTCAACCGGCTATTGGCTCAAGTAGGGTTACAGATCAGGACGAATCAGAGGAACGTGCGATTCAGCTTATTAAATACAAGGGAAAAAAGAAGGTTTTACTAAAACTTTAATAGGCAACAGCTTAAAAACAACAGCTTAAATAGGCCATTGAGCCATAAATTCATGCGTAATGCGTTGTTAAGGGAAAATGAAAGTATGAATGCATAAGCCTTAAAGATATTATCACTATATACCGTCAGCGTTTGTATGACATCAGTTGGTTGATGGCCAGTTTAAGTGAGCCTATTGCCAAGCAGGCCAATAAAGAAGACGGCTGCACAGATAGATTTTACTCGCTGCCATCCCTGGCGCTCACCCTTGGGGCCAGCTAAAGCTGTTCAAATTTTTTCCAGAAAAAATTTGTGGGAAGGGTGTTTTAAATCTCAAGTGTTGCTTTTACGACAAGAAGGGATGATGCAGCAGTCTTATCCTGTATGGCGTATGTCGACTTAAATCCAATTAGCGCTAAACCCCCCGAAACCTCAGAGCACACCAGTATTCAAAAACGCACTGAGGCCATACAACAGCACAAACGCCAACCTCATAAGCTACTACTCTTTGCCGGTAACCCCAGACAAGACATGCACAAGGCATCGCATTTTCTCTACAAGATTACTGTGAACTGGTTCACACCACAGGCCGTATTATCCGAGCAGATAAAGTAAATGCTATCGACTCAGCACAGAGCCCCATTCTAAGTTTTTGTCATCAGCCATCGTAAATATTGTCAAAAATCACGATGGCTGTCTGTGTAATTCCTGTGTAATTGCGTATTGCGATGCAGTGATTAAATAGTCTAGGTAATATGCATGTCAACCAAACCACTACACTTTTTATATCTCCTTTGTGCTCATTTTTACGCTTATTCTTATACTTTGAGTATGAATCACTTTAAGAATTGATGTTGAGCGGCGACTGCGTTGCCGACTGAAATTTTTAATGGCTTAGGGATTAATTAACGTAGATGACAAGTGCGGTTTTAAGCAGGTTGGGTATTCTCTGTTCGCCAACAAAATAAACACAGCTAAATATCATAAAATCTTGTTTTTATGATATTTATCTAAAAAAAAAGTTTTCGGGGCTGTCCTGTTAAATAGGTTAAATAGGTTAAATATTAATGAAATTGTCTTTAAATATTGCTGATGGCTATTATTCGTAAGGTTATGCATCGCTAATTACCCATATTATTTACTGATAGCCGACGAGTATAAACTTGCACCGCCTTATTGTTTCACAGTATGATTATGTACTATTAATATAGGATTTCGACATTCAATTTTGCAGCTAATTTCTTCCCACTTGCGTCATTACTTTTCGATACTCGTCGCAATTGCGATGGTATTTAATGGCACGATTGCGGTTATTGGCTCTGCATGGGCAGTGAATAATGCCCAGAAATACGCAACCGATGATGCCATGATGATTTGTACTGGCAGTCAATTTAAGTGGATTTCTACAGAAGATTATTTCTCAACCGGTGAAATGGTATTTATTGACCCACCAACCGAGGCACCCAAAAACATTGACAATTTAAATTGCTCATTTTTATATATCGCTGAGCAATATATCCATAAAGACGTTTTACATGCATTAGCTGACAGAAACATTGCTTATCAAGCGCTTACCCGAGCCATAGCTCAACGCCCTTATACTGCTTTTGCCTACAGCACCGCCCAAACCCGCGCACCACCCATAGTTTAACAAATACCTCTATCAAAACGTTACAGCAGTTATAAGTTACAGCATTTATAAAAGGTAAATGAAGCAACTGTTGTCTGATTGAATTTGTTAAAAGTGAAATACTATGAACCAAAAGTTGTCTTTATTGGCAGGCGCTTTCTTGCTTGGCCTACATAATAACTATGCCAATGCCAATGCCAAAAACACAGAAAACACCGAACAACAGTTTCGTAATATTGAAAGTATCACTGTGCTGGGTAGAGCAGCCTCAGATAACGCAGAACTGGGTGGAATAAATCTTAAAGCGCTACCTATTAACACTTATGTGATCGGTAGAGCGGAAATAGACCGCCTACGTTTTGTTGACCCAGATGAACTTCTGGACCGTATCCCCGGTGAATCCCAAGTACGCAATTTACGCATACCCGATGGAGGCAAAAGTTACACTATTCCCATGCTTGACGGTATGCCAATTGAAAGCCCTTATGAGGGAGCAACTCAACGTATAGATAGGATAAACACATTCGATATAGAACGAGTGGAAGTGTTCAAAGGACCGGCTTCAGCCTTGCACCCCAATAATGCATTTGGTGGCGTTATAAATGTAGTCAGTCGGGATGCACCACTCATTCCCGAAACCCAAGTAACTATTGAGGCTGGTGACTTTAACCGACTTAGAGCAGGTTTAAGTACAGGTGGACGAGTGGATGATGTAGGCTACTTTTTTGATATTAACACGCGCAGCCTAGACGGTATTAGGGACGGGGCTGTGAATGATAGAGATCAAATAAGTGGTAAGCTGATTTATCAGCTGTCCGGCGCAACACGCTTGGCTACTAGGTTAGAATATTTTGACGAATTTAGAGTGGCTCGCGGTGATTTGAGCGCACAAGAGTTAGAGATTAACCCCACTCAAGCTGGCGGCCTAAATTCCTCCGAGGATTTATCTCAAAGCATGTTATCCATTAAACTCGAACACATACTCATCTCAGGCAAGCTTGACCTAGATCTAGTTCGTAGAGAAAAAGACACGGTAGGCGAGTCTCGATTTAGAGGCCCACAAGACGAAAACGACTTAGGTTATAGTGCAAAAATCATGTATCTGCATGATATTGATAACGCCAGCTTTATTGTTGGTTATGACGGCTATCGCGGTGAACAAGACGTCAATCAATATGCTAGAGGAGATTCAGAATTAACTGGGCAGTTTGATGCCTATATCAATCATCTCGACATCGATGCCTATTTCACTCAATACCAATTTAGTCCCGGGGATAACTTGATGTTAACTGCTGGCCTGCGTTATGAAAATATCGTCTTAAGTTCAACATCTTATGCCGATACAGCCGAGTTTTCTGATTTGGCGCCTAAACTAGGATTAACTTATCAACTTAACTCAGACCACATGATTTGGGTTGGCGTATCGGAAGGCTTCTACGCACCCGACTTAGACGACTTGTTTGATACTGAAGAAGGTAATCAAGATTTAAAACCAGAACAAGCTCAAAATATTGAACTAGGGTTTCGCGGACAGATAGGAGATTGGCAATACGATACCTCGATTTATCATAACGACATTAGCAACTATCTCGTTACCCAAGAATTTGTGCGCACAGTTGCAGGTTTGGAAGAAGAATTCGAACAAACCACCAATGCGGGGCAAGTCAGCATTCAAGGTATTGAAAGTGTTGTTGAATATGCGCCTAAAAATACGGATTGGCGGCTTGGCTTAACCCACACTTTTACGCGCAATAAATACGCCTCTTTTATTCAGAGTGTGGCAGGCGCTTCTGATGACTTAAGTGGCAATATATTGCGTCGTTCGCCAGATCATCATCTCAATGCACGTATTGCATGGTCACCCGTTGATAAGCTTACCCTGGAGCTTGAAGGCGATTTTTACAGTGCCTATTACGCTGATAATGAAAACTCAGAAGAGTCAGAATTCACTCGTGGTGAACGGATTAATTTGCGCGCAGATTACCAATTAGATGATTGGCGCATCTGGATACATGCCCTTAACCTCACCGACACAATTGAGGACAGAGCCACCTTCAGTCGTAATGTAATGCGTTTCAGAACTATCGACGGCCGCACATATTATGCTGGCGCGTCATTTATATTTTAAAGGAATAAATTGTTATGAAAAAAAATACTCAACTGAATCAGTGGTTATGGAAATGGCATATTGTAGGTGGCTTAATTTCACTGCCTTTTATGCTGTTACTGGCACTCACAGGGGTGATTTATTTATTCAAGGCGGATGTTAACCAGCACTTGTATGAAGACACCATGTTTGTTGAAGTACCGAACGCTAGCAGTCAGTCAATAAGTTATGCCTCACAATTAACATCAGCGCAAAATGCAGGTCAAGGCACAGTCGTCGGAATGACAGTCTCAGCACAGCAAAATCAGGCCACTGAATTCAAAATTAAAGGCCAAGGACGCGCGACCAATGTACTGTATGTCAACCCTCACAACGGGGAAATAACAGGCAAGATAGAGCAAAAAGAAACGTTCATGTATTGGGTGCGTAAACTTCACGGCGAAATTCTGCTAGACAAAGTGGGGACCTTAGTGGTCGAGTTGATAGCCAGTTGGTTTATTGTGTTAATCCTCACCGGTTTATATATTTGGTGGCCCAAGCAGGGTAGTGGTGCTGCTGGTTTTTTTACAATACGCACAACCAAAGGACGCAGGATTTTTTGGCGGGATATGCACGCGGTCACTGGTTTTTGGTTATCGGCATTTATGTTGGCGGTTGTCGCTGGAGGAATGCCTTGGACCGACGTGTTTGGTTCCAATCTTAAATGGGTACAAAAGCAAACCAATAGCGGTTACCCACAAAATTGGAAAAATGCAAAGGGGCTCGAGTCAGTGTTGATTCAAACTAGTATTACTCAAACCAGTAGACCGTCCCTAGATTTAGATAAGGTGATAAGCATTGCCAAAACATATCAACTACCTGGCACACTATCAATTAACCTGCCAGTTTCCAAAAAAGGCGTGTACACCATTAAAAATAGAGCCTTGTGGTTAGAAGACCAACAAGTCATTCACATTGATCAATACTCGGGCAATGTGGTTGCCGTTTATAATTGGAATGATGTGGGTATATTAATGGAAACTCGGCAAATATTTATGCGTTTTCATCAAGGCGAATATGGCCTAGTTAATTGGTTAGTCATGCTAGGAGTCGGTCTGGCTTTTATTGTGATGACATCAGCCGGTTTAACTTCTTACTTGATGAGAAAATCCAAAGGTAATTGGAGTATTCCACAAGTGCCCCCTCGATTTAATGTGGATAAAACCCTAGCACTGATGATCATAGTGCTCGGATTATTATTCCCTATGTTTGGTGGTAGTTTAATATTGTTATGGTTATGGGATAAACGCCATCGCTTTATGAAAATGGTATTTTAGTCCCTAAGTGACATTTATGGTCATTCACCTGCTTTATTTTACTGAGCGAGAATTAAGGTCAAATGGCTAGGCTCAATCTTTAAGTAGCCTATGCCCTTTCTCCTTGAAACTGCACGTTTGTCGGCTGCACTTGTTCGCCTGACATTGCACTTAGTGTAATAAGTTTATCTCTTCCCTATCGCCTGACTCAGCGGCTGCTGAGGTGACTTATCTGTCAGGCTGATAAACAACCGGACTAATTATCAGCCATGATAACTTATCGATAGATTACGATGGCTGTCACATTAATTACGACGGGTGACCTGTTAATTGCTTCCTGACAATTGCTAAGATAGCGGTGAATTAATTAGGCGTTAATTGTAAGTGTTCTCAAAAATTTACGATGACTGTCTCTGTAATTTTCACTACGTATTGGGCGCCTTTATGTCGTCAGCAACTAGCATCAACAAATATATATTAAGTGAGGTTGTGTCTGTATGTGAAGGGTCTAGTTAACCTGAAATCTTTCGCGGGCTTCAAAAATAAATGTATTTAAATAATTTAAAGGACTCTAAAAAATGAAAACTCGTTCAATTTTAACCATTGCTGTATTGGCAGCATCCATCTCCAGTAATGTACTTGCAAAGTCACCAGACTGGAATTTCATACAAGCGGGTTACTCGCAGTTAGACATAGAAAATTCAAATGACATCAGCCCAGCTGGCTTGACCATTGGAGGGTCAACGTTACTAGGCAAAAACATCTTTGTTGTGGGTGACTATAGTATTCTTTCAGATGATTTTGAAGGTCTTGATGTCGATCTTACTCAAGCATCGTTGGGTTTTGGGTATCGACATGCTTTGACATCAACGACTGATATATACGGCGTAATTAGTTATGAATATATTGAGGCAGAATCTTCTGTTGGCAACGCTAATGATAGTCTTGACGAAAATAGTATGGGTTTGACAGCTGGTATCAGGAGTAGATTAAACGACCAGATCGAACTTGATGCAAGTATTTCTTATGTCGATTTTGATTACGACGGTGACGATGAAGTCGGTTTTGGAGTCACCGCCAACTATTTCTTTACTCAGAATATTGCTGTTGGGGTCGGTTACTCTTCAACAGGTGACATTGATACCTTAGGTATTTCTGCGCGGTACGTGTTTTAAAAAGGAAGTGCTTTTATAAGGATATTTATTGAAAGGATTTACGTAGACAGCCATAGTAAATATTGTCAAAAATTACGTTGGCTGTCTGTGTAATTCTTGTGTAATTCCAGTAACTTATGGAGAATTTACAATGGGTGTTGTGTTAAATACGGAAAGGGTTTACATAGACACACAGTCAATGTAATCAACAAGCGCTCCCTCCAACATTTAATAATGAATAGCTATGCATAAATACTTCGCAATAGCATCAGATCTTTCGCATGCCGTCTGTTTAATTAATGAAGAGGTATTGGCTGGCGCAGCAACATTTAAAGCCTGGGGTGAACTTGATATCAATATTAGAACCTATCAGCGCTGCATTGTCGATGGAGGCATTAAAACAGATGGTAGGCCTAAGACGAACATTCTGCCACGATGCTAAATTCTATATTTATGGTTACTTAAATCGCATTTAGTCATCTTGCCGGCTAGAAAAACAGAGCCAACGAATCGTTAAATTGATGTATTGCTTGAGGGTTTGAAATCCGACTTTAAAACCTTCGTTACATGGAATGTTAAGGATGATGTGTGGCTAATCCTTTGTTCCATTTCCAAAGCGACGCATTGTCAACGGCGAAATAAGTTTTCACCCATATATGGCCTCAATACCTGCCATTAAGACAACAACCAAAACATCAAAAAACCTGAAAATATTCAAGACTGAAACACTGGTTTATTTTTGAAAAAATATCATAAAGTAAATCAAATGCGACTTATCATAAATCCCTAATATCAGCCTGTCCGATTTGACTTTGCTTTGAATTTGCAGCAAACAGGCTAACGTTTACATAAATTCAATGGTTTTTGGCTTCAATCCATTGAGCCATGTATTGAGTACTTTTCAAATGATGATGTTGCAACATTTGTCCAATAAAGTTATTTGAACGATGTGTGCCCAAGTTGTCCTGTATATCTAAGATACAAGCGAGTAATTTTGTTTGGATCTGATCTTTATCAAAATTAGTTTTGATAAGCTGATAGCCCTGTTTTTGTGTTTGCTGCCATAACGTTTCGACTTGATAAAGTTGCACCGCATGATTAGCAAAATCTTCAGCACTGTCTTCTTGGTTATGGAAATGAGTCAGATTTGTTGTTAATCCAGACCATTTTAGCCCCATGGCCATGCCTTCAATACCGACATTGGTAGTGACATTAGGTGTGCCGCAAAACATCGCTTCAGCTAACTTACCTTTTATACCCGCCCCAAACCGCAATGGGGCTAAACAGACTCTCGCTTGTTGCATGACCTGTTTGGCATCTGCTGCCCAACCTTTGACTAAAAAGCCTTGTTTGACGTTATGTAATTGTGTTGCTTTGGGAGGCGGATAAGCACCGTAAATATGTAGTTCAGCTTTAGGTATTTTTTTTCGGATTAATGGCCATATGTTTTGTTTTAAAAAAAGTACTGCGTCCCAGTTAGGCTCATGGCGAAAGTTACCAATACTGATAAAGTGTTGCCTGTCTGTGTAGCTGATTTGTGATGGTGAAAATTTCTGCAGATCTAGCATAAAGGGGCAGTGTAATAGTATCTGTTCAGGCACTGAATAATGATCCTTGAGTAATTCCAATTCATATCCCGAAATAATTAAACTCAAGTCACAGCGAAAAATTGCTGCTACTTCTCTTTTGGCAACATCGTTGTTTAAGTCGACTTTAGTTAAAAATCTGTTTTGTTTTAACGCTTGATGCCTTGCATGGCGAAGTGAATGCAAATCTTCGGTATCCAATACTCGTAAAGCATCGGGGCAATGTTTAGCTACCCGCCAGCCAAATTGTTCTTCGAGCATAAAACGATCGAATAACACTATGTTGGGATTGAGCTCACTGATGAAGTTATCAAAGCTGCTGCAATTAAGTACCACGATTTTTTCGTCGATACCTAACCCAGTTAAATCTACTTTATGCTCGCCTTGTTGGGCAGGGCTAGCAAAAGTAACCTGCCAACCTTGCTGTAAAAATAGGGTGAGTAAACTTAACATATGACTGCCAGCGGCCGATGAATTGGGCTCTGGCCAGACATAACCTAGCACCAGTAACTTTTTAATGTTTTTAATATTTTTAATGCTTTTAATGCTTTTAATACTCTTGATATTCACAGGCTAAAATTTACTAAAACGCTTCTCTTACACAATTTCGTCCGCCTTTTTTGGCCGCATATAATGCCACATCTGCCTGTTTCATTATGCTGGCAAAATCTGAGTATTGTTTTGTGCGCTGGGCAACACCAAAACTGGCTGTTACTTTGACTATCTTTTCTTTAGTTATTTTTTTTATGGGTTCTTTATTAGCTAAAGAATTATTTTTTGTGAAGAGCTCTTTTGTGAAGGACTTTTTTGCTAAGGGCTTTTTGGGTTTAGGTGGTCGAGGTTTGGTTCTGAGGGCAATATCGTAATCCGCGATGGTTTGACGCACTAATTCGACAAAGGGCATCACATCAGCGGATGTTTTTCTGGGGAAAATCATAATAAATTCTTCGCCACCAAAACGAAATGTTTTTCCACCACCTGTCACTTTATCTAGTTTACTGGCTACCAGCTTTAGTACCTCATCGCCTACATCGTGGCCATATGTATCGTTAAATTTTTTGAAATGGTCAATGTCGGACATTACCACAGTATATTTACTCCCAAGGGTTTGCACATATTGCATAAGTGCTCGCCTAGAAGGGATACCCGTAAGTTCATCTTCAAAGGCCATAGTAAAGCTGTCTTTGAGTACAGAATAACAGAATAAGCTGGCTAAACTAACGACTGTGATCAGCTCAAATTTAGCATCACTATAAATATGTATGAGTGCACTTAAGGCCAAAGCAAAATACAATGCGTTGTGGGTGTTATCGGTTTTTTGAAATAATCTAAACAAGCCAAGCATTAACCCAAGTATTAGCAGCACACTATTAAAAGGGGTGATGATTGCACGTATATCTGGTGACACTCGAAATAATAGACTGTCTATAGAGGTCAACCATGTTTGGCTGGCGAGTTGTATTGATGGAATGACCAACCAACTCAACACAAATAACATCAATAAAATGCATACACTGAAACACAAGTTAAGGGCAGAAAATCCTTTATCTTTGCTATACAACAAAAATACAAACCCAAACAAGATCCCGCAGTATCTTACTTCTAATAGTTCTGGCGTTAAGGTTAATTCTCTACCAGCGGCAATAAACAAAAGCAATAGGCATGCATAAACCAGTCGGCTTCGTCCAAATTTCCAAGCAATAGTCGCGGTAATAGCCAAACTGGCATAACTCATCCACTGAAGGTTAACCAACCAGTTTGTAATTAACTCAGTATTGAAAAAATAAAAACCGTATAAAGTGCTGAAAAAAAGTAATGGCGGAAATACAAACCAACAAAAATCAGTTAATCGAGACAACAGCGGTGACAATTTAGTAGTCAATGACAATGCTCACATTGATAAAAATTAATAACAAATTCAAATGGCGCAGGTTAATTTATCTAGCGGCAAAAAGTCAACAGGCCTAATGCTTTGTGATAAGGTATTTTAAACTTTATCCTTAATATGCAGCTTACCAATGACAGATCTTTTCCCATGGGAGCAACATACGATTTTTGGCGCGGGTTTAGTTGGCTGTTATCTAGGTGGCGCACTCAGTGTTCAAGGGTTTCAAACAACATTAATTTGTCGAGCATCGACAAAGTCTAAACTCACTTTAGGTTTAAAACTCACTGATTATCGAGGCCATCAGGCTATATTGCCAAAAATTGATGTGCTGGATGATAAACAATTATCGTCATCGAACACCGCTGTTAAAAAAGCCCGTTTTTTATGGTTGACAGTTAAATGTACTGGTATTAAACAAGCTGTATTAGATATTGCTCCGTTAGTCGATAAAAAAACAGTGATCCTATGTTGTCAAAATGGATTGGGCTCAGACGCTGAGGTGAAACGAGCCTATCCTGATAATCTGATACTAAGGGTAATGGTACCTTTTAATGTGGTTGAAATATCACCGGGACATTATCACCGTGGCTCAGCAGGTAAGCTTACAATTGAACAGACACCTCAGTCACAAGCAGGGGTCAGTACTTTAGCCATGTCTTTACACTCAAAACTAATACCCATCGACACCACCACTGATATGGATGCTCTGCTATGGGCAAAATTACAATTGAATTTGGGCAACAGTGTCAACGCATTAGCAGACATTCCAGTCAAAACCATGTTAGAGCAACGGGGTTATCGCAAAGTCATCGCTTTACTTATGAGTGAGTTATTGCAAGTAGCAGATGTGCTAGGTATTAAGCTACCTAAAATTACAGCCATTTCAGCCCATAAAATCCCTATGGTATTGAGGCTACCTAACTTTATTTTTACCCGTGTAGCGAACAAAATGTTAGAAATTGACCCGAATGTTCGTTCATCTATGTGGTGGGACGTCTCACAAGGTAAACCGACAGAAATAGATTATATAAACGGTGCTATTTTAAAGCAGGCTAAATCCTTAAATATTCCTTGTCCTGCAAATGAAAAAATCACTTCTTTGGTTAGCCAACTAATTGGCGAAAATAACATTACCCCCAAGGAAAAAATGCCCGTTGCTGCAGAAATACTTTGGTCATGGATATCTAAAAAATGAAATTTTTCCTATGTATTACGTTCATTATCATCACTTTTTGTAACTGTACATTAAGCTTACAAGGCAGCAGGTTCACAAATAGCAGCATACAAAAAGTTGATATGGGCGAGCTTAATGGCCTAAGGATTATTGAAATAGCGTCATTAAATTATCCAGAAGTAACAGGTCAAACACAAACTGGTCATATGTATACTGATATCGATAAAGATAATTTTAACAACTCGTTAATTCAATCACTAAAAAGATCAGACGTTAGAGTCTTACCTTCAGCACAAACCAAGATACATATAGACTTTACCCAGCTTGCTATGCTCAAAGATACAATAATAAAAATGACAGCCGAACTAGCTGTGAGCAGGAATGGTATTATTACCAGAAAGACTATCCAAATTAACGGCAAGGCTAAGTTCACCATTGGCGCCACAAAAGATAATGGCGTAAAACTGTTTATTCAGGAACTGGGCGAGTTGTTAAGAGAACAGTCGTCGTTTAAACGCTAAGATTGGCCCGTCCAGAATTTTTATGAAAACGTCAGAAAACCCCAATGAATTCAAACCGTACAACACAAATTCAGAAAGCATAATAAGTTTTTTTTCATTGTTCCTTACCATAGGATCCTGAGTTGACGTTCATAAATCATAATAATTGAATGTAAAACAAAAAACCTAAAATGAAACGAGGGCTTAAACTTGCTTCTTTAATTCATTTACCCATAAGGCAGTTGCTCCACAAACCGCTACAGGCATGACTAAAAAATTAACAATAGGAATAAGGGAAAACACACTGACTGTGATCCCAAAGCTAAAGCTTTGAGTGCGGTTTGTTTGTAATATCTGTTTCATATCTCTAAACGACACCTTGTGATTATCAAAAGCATAGTCGCAATATTGAACAGCCATCATCCAAGCTGAGAATAAAAACCACAATACCTGACCAAATACAGGTAATATAAAGAATAACAATAAAAAACCGATAGCTCTTGGAATGTAATATGTGAGTTTTGATAATTCACGCCCTAATGTGCGGGGGATATCCTTAAATACGTCTGTCAAACCGGTGTCGTCCATACGTTGACCTGTTAAGTGTTGTTCAACTTTTTCAGCTAATAAACCGTTAAAGGGGGCTGCAATCCAGTTAGCCAAGGTGCCGAATATTAACGCAAATATTAATAAAATTGTGATCACGGCAATCGGCCAGATAATATAGCTCAAGCCGTCTTTTAACCAACTTAACCATTCCCAATCAGGGATGAGATCGGTCAACCAAAGAATACTGTTACTGATTTCACCAAATAAATAATAAAAACCTGCTGAAAACAATATTAGGTTAATGGCCAACGGGAAAAACACAAAGCGTTTCAATCCTTTGGTGGTAATTAAGCTAAAACCTTGGAAAAAATAGTCCATATAACACCTGCGCTGGTCGCTGTTCTGTGAATGTAAAGAAATAGAAGCAGCGGTTTTTGTAAAAAATAATGATGACTACTATACGTATCTCTAACAAAGGATCAAAACGTCAATTGTTACACTTGATGACTTTTGGTACATTTAATCGCTAAGCTACCACAATAATAACAATTTTCGGAACAACTCCATCTTTATATGCGCTTAAAAAGAATAAAATTGGCTGGTTTTAAGTCCTTTGTAGACCCTACCACGATCCCATTTCCAGATGATATGACTGCGGTTGTTGGGCCTAACGGCTGTGGCAAATCCAACGTGATTGATGCTGTTCGCTGGGTGTTAGGCGAAAGTTCAGCTAAAAATCTGCGTGGCGATTCCATGACAGACGTCATTTTTAATGGTTCAACTGCTCGCAAGCCTGTTTCACAGTGTAGTGTTGAGCTGGTATTTGATAATTCGTCAGGGCGTATTCAAGGAGAATATGCAAGTTACAACGAGTTGTCGATTAAGCGTATTTTAACAAAAGAAGCCCAATCGAACTATTTACTCAATAACATTAAGTGCCGCCGTCGTGATGTAACGGATATATTCTTAGGTACTGGTTTAGGGCCGCGCAGCTACGCGATTATTGAGCAGGGTATGATTTCACGTTTGATTGAATCTAAGCCTCAAGAACTAAGAACGTTTATAGAAGAGGCTGCAGGGGTATCAAAATATAAAGAGCGGCGCCGTGAAACGGAAACGCGTATTCGCCACACCAAAGAAAATTTAGAACGCTTAGAAGATGTGCGCGCTGAATTAGGCCATCAATTAGTAAAACTGCAACGCCAAGCCACTGCCGCAAAACATTATAAAGAACTGAAGCAAAGTGAGCGCCGTTACAAAGCAGAACTATCGGCTATACGCTGGTTGCAGCATAGTAAAATAATCAAAACCCTAGAAATTGAAATAGCAAAGAAAAATGCTGATATTGAAGGTTACGTTGCTACTCAACGTAATGAAGAAAAAGACATTGTTGAATTTAAGCAACAGCAACAAGATTTTAAGCAACAGTTGGCCGACAATCAGCAACAGGCTTTTAGAGTGAGCACCGATATAACCCGTATCGAACAGGATCAATTTCATACCAAACAAAGACGTCAACAAATCGAAAAAGAGTCTAACACTCTGCAAGAAACTATCATCGAAAACGAAAGTCATCATCAGAAAAATCTAGAAAAAATCAATGAATTATCGAAGCAGCTAGCATTAGTCGAGCCAGAAAAAGAATTATCCGAAGAACAGGTTGAACAAGCAAAAAGCGCATTAATTGAAGCAGAACAACAGTTTAGCCAGCAACAACATCAATGGCGAAATCAAGATCTCGCATTTAATCAGCGCAAACAACAAGCACAAAATTGTCATGGAAAAATTCAATCTTTGATGTCTATGCAAATACGAACACAGCAACGTATTGGTGAACTTAAAGATGAGTTGAGTGAAGTGTTGGATGATGAATTAGCGATACAAATAGAAGCTTGCCAAGAAGAAATAATAATATTAGAAGAGCAAACTGAGCAAAGCGCTGAATATGTAGAGCAGAGTCTGACGACGCAGAAAAGTGCACAACTCAATTTGAAAAAAAACCAACAAAATCAAATGAAAATACAAGGAGAGCTGCAAAATATCGAAGCTCAGATGGCTGCATTTAATGCTATGCAACAAACCAATGATCTTGATGAAACTTTACAAGAGTTCATTCAAAATCACCAGCTTAGTAGCCAGTCTTGGTGGAAAACATTAGATATTCAAAATGGCTGGGAAGAGGCATTCGAAACTATAACCCAGCAATGGCAAAATGCTATTGTACTGCCTGCAAATACTAATCAAGATAAATTAATTGAGTTGTCTGGTTCAGCTTGGTTGTTTCAAGATAGCTACACTGATAACTGCAAAGCTAAAATTGATAATAAATGTATTGCGACTCAACTCTACAACAAAACTGTACCCAGCTGGTTAACACACATAATGTTTGCCACTAACCTTCAAGAAGGATTGGTGATGTTGGCCAAATTAGCCCGTTATCAAAGTGTTGTGACTCAAGATGGTTATTGGTTAGGCCAGGGCTGGATGATTGTAGGTGGTAGCTCCTTAGGTAATGTTGACCGACAAACAGGTTTTTTAAAACGCGCCAAGCAGATTAAAAAACTAGATGGCCAGCTTGGAATTATTAAGAGTAATATTGACGATGCAGACGCTGCAGTTAGTGTCGCTGAAGTTAGTCTTGATGCTGCCACAAAGAACACCGACAACGGTAAACAGCAATTTGAACATCTAAAACTCAATTTGCAGCAAGCTAAAAATCAGGCACAATTATTAGTACAACGGCAACAACAAAATATGGCCCGCAATGCCCGCATATCACAAGAATTGCTGCGCCAAAAAGATACCTTAAAAGAAGAGCAGCAGCAGCTTGAAAAATTATCGCTGCAAGGCGAAGATCTCGAACAATCTGTAGAAATTTTAAAAGAGCAGCAACGTGAATATGAGCTAAACCGAGAACAGCAACAGCAAAAAGTCACTCATAATCGCACTCAACTGGAGTCTATTAAAAATAAATTACACCAATTGGCTTTGCATTTTCAAAGTATACAAAACCAGTACCAAGGGTTAACTACAAATCAGCAGCGAGAAGCACAACTGCTTAATGATATGCAGAAAAAGATGGGGCTATTAAAAGACGAGTTTGCTCTGCTGGCTATGCCTTTGGAGGATCAACAAGAAACGTTACAAAAATTGTTACAACAAAAAGCTACTTCAGATATTAATAAAGAAGAGCTAAATGACAAAATAACATCAAATGTCGAAATGCTATCAGTGGCTGAAAAAGGTCAAAAAGGTGTCACTGATAAAATTCAGGCGATGTTTAGTCAGCTACAGAGCATTAAACTCGAATGTGAAGGATATCGCGTGAGGGCCAACGGTGTGCTAGAACAACTGCAAGAGATGCAGCAAAATCTTAAATCGGTGTTAGACACTTTACCTTTAAACGCAGATGATAAAAGCTGGCAAAACCTATTAGATAAAACCATTACGGCAGTGGCTAGACTAGGTGCGGTCAACCTTGCAGCAGTCGAAGAATATGATGTACAGGCAGAGCGTAAACAACATCTTGAGGACCAAAATAACGATTTAGTGTCTGCTCTAGGCATATTAGAACAAGCCATTCGTAAAATTGATAAAGAAACCCGCTCACGTTTTAAAGACACATTCGATCGTGTTAACGAAGACTTAAAATTGTTATTTCCTAAGGTATTTGGTGGCGGTATAGCTTATCTTGAATTAACCGACGATGATTTACTCGAAACAGGTGTCACTATCATGGCCAGACCGCCAGGTAAGAAAAACAGTACTATTCATTTACTTTCTGGTGGTGAAAAGGCGCTGACGGCTTTATCATTGGTATTCGCTATTTTTAGGCTGAATCCCGCCCCGTTTTGTTTGTTAGATGAAGTTGATGCTCCACTGGATGATGCTAATGTGGTCCGTTTTTGTAAATTGGTGTCTGAAATGTCAAAAACAGTGCAGTTTATTTTTATCACGCATAATAAGATAGCTATGGAAATGGCGACACATTTAACAGGTGTTACAATGGCTGAGCCAGGCGTATCACGTATGGTCGCTGTAGATGTTGATGAAGCTTTGGCAATTGCGCAAGCCTAAGCAAAATGACATTTCCCTTTTTAATAAATAATGAAAAAGTACGAGTAAGTTAAATGGAAGCAGATGTTTTACGTTGGTCGTTATTGATAATAGGCAGTTTAGTGATTGTTGGCCTAGCTGTACATGGTATTTGGTTGTCCCGAAAAAATAGCGAGAAGAAAGCAAACGCCAGCAGACATAATAAAGACCAGGAGTATCAGTCTTCAGGTTGGCAACATGATGCTGATGCTTTTGATGAAGCGTTAAATGATACTAACGACGGCATTATTGATGATCCCGATATCAAATTTGATTTTGGGGTTGACGAGATTTCAGCTGATGTTGCTCACGCGACCTCGATAAAAAATGAATTTGATGATTTAGGTTTAGGTGCAGTGCGAGTAGTGTCTAGTGATCCTATAGAGGATGCAGAACCAGAGTCATCATCTTCAAGCAAAATATACGCATCTGTAGTGACACAACCCAAGCCAGAATATGCTGCTAAATATAGCTCTTTAGTAGCAGAAACTATGGCTATTTCAAAGCAAGAAAGAGCCACCTCAAGTAAAAGTAATACAGCACAAGAATCGGTACCTCCGCGATCCACTGGGGCTACTAATAAATCCATTAGTTCAAATGATAGCTATCAAGCTCCAGAACCTCCCCCATTTTTGTTAAAGAAAAAAGTACCAGAGCCCGAGGGCATAAGTGATCCTGTAGTTGAAGCTCAAGAAAAGCACCATGCTACCTTGGCAGAAAAACTGAGTGAGTCTGAACAAGTGCATCACTCAGTTAAACGTAAAAAAACTGATTTAGTTAAAAAAAATCACCAATCTAAGATTGGTGATGATCAAATGCGTATCGATTTTGATGATCAACCCATTGTTAAGTTGGATATTAAATTAGATCTTAAAGAAGAAATAAAAACTAAATCGGTTAAGCCTTCTGCGCCTGAGCAACAGCAAGAAGTGTTAGTGTTAAATGTTCAGTCGGCAAATAATAACCCAATCCTTGGCTCTGCTTTGCTACCTATGTTGCTCACTTTGGGCTTCAAGTTTGGCGACCAGGATATTTTTCATCGCCATGTTCATTCTAATGGCAAAGGGCCAGTATTATTTAGTTTAGCCAACATGTTTAAGCCTGGTGATTTTGATATTGATAACCTTGAAAATTTTACTACTGGGGGGGTTTTGTTATTTATGATATTGCCAATTGAAGGCGAGCCTCATCAAGTATTTAATATGATGCACAATGCTGCCCGTAAAATTGCTGAAGAGTTTTCAGCACAAATATACGATGGCAAACGCACGTTATTAACCAAGCAAAGTCTGCAGCAATACGTAGAAAAAATTCGTGAATTTGAACGTCAGCGCTCATTAAGAGGCGCATAACCTTCTATTTTTTATATTGCCCGTAAGTGAATGCTCAGGGCAAATATTCCCTCTCTCTTTTTTATTGGAATGCTTTTATGGCAGCCTCACAAGATATTATTAATCAACTTTTAGCTCTTAAAACTACTATCACAGAATATAACTACCAGTATTATGTATTAGATAACCCTAGTGTGCCCGATGCCGAATTCGACAGGCAGATGAAAGCATTGCAGGCGATAGAGCAGCAATACCCAGAATTGTTATCCGATGATTCACCTAGCCAGAAAGTTGGCGATATACCACTGCCAGAATTTGAACAGGTCGAGCATGAAGTGCCAATGTTGTCCTTGGATAACGCTTTTGACAAAGAATCATTTTTAGCCTTTGAAAAGCGCATGCAAGACAGACTTAAAAACAACGCTAAAATCAGCTATAGCTGCGAGCCCAAGTTAGATGGTCTAGCTGTCAGTTTGTTGTATGAAAACGGTAAGTTAGTACGCGGAGCCACGCGTGGAGATGGCCGAGTGGGTGAGAATATCACGACCAACGTGCGCACCATTCGTAATATTCCCTTAGCGTTGCGTGGTAATAACTTCCCAGAGCGCCTAGAAGTACGTGGCGAAGTGATCATGACCCGAGACGGGTTTGCTAGGCTGAACAAAACTCAGCTAGAGCAAGACAAGAAGGCATTCGCAAATTGTCGTAATGCGGCTGCTGGCAGCTTGCGACAATTAGACTCGCGTATTACTGCCAAACGCCCACTGTTGTTTTTTAGTTATTCATTAGGTTTAGTTGAAAACGAACAATATCCATTGGCCGATAGTCATTCAGCCAGATTGAAACAATTAAGCGAGTGGGGTCTACCTTTAAGTAAGGAATTAAAAGTCGCCCAGGGAGCAGAAGCCTGTTTGGATTATTATCAGCATCTAGGTGAAATACGTGACTCACTTAATTACGACATTGATGGTGTTGTTTTTAAAGCTGACAACATTGAGTTGCAGCAAAAGCTTGGCTTTGTAGCTAGAGCACCGCGGTGGGCTATTGCCCATAAATTTCCTGCCCAAGAAGAAATGACCGTAGTTCTGGACGTAGAATTTCAAGTTGGCAGAACGGGCGCTATTACTCCAGTAGCCAGGCTAGAACCTGTATTTGTTGGCGGCGTGACTGTGTCTAACGCTACTTTGCATAATGCTGATGAAATTCAACGCCTTGGTATAAAAGTAGGCGATACTGTGATCATCAGACGGGCTGGGGACGTGATCCCACAAGTGGTGTCTGTGGTTTTATCGAAAAGGCAAAAAACCCTCATCAAGGTGCTAAGTCGTGGGGAAAAAAATCAAAAAGGAAAATATTTAAAACATTATAAATTCAGAAGTACAGTTTTAGTAAAAACGGGTCCCAAAAATATTATTTTCCCATCTGCTTGCCCAATTTGTAAATCAACTATCAAAAAACTCGAAGATGAAGTGGTAGCCAGATGTACTGGCGGGTTATATTGTGCTGCCCAGCTTAAAGAATCAATGAAACATTTCGCCTCGCGTAAAGCGTTTGATATTGATGGACTTGGCGACAAAATTATCGAGCAATTAGTCGACCAAAAATTAGTCAAAACCCCTGCAGACTTTTTTAAGTTGGAATTTATACAAATTTCTAGCTTAGAACGTATGGGAGAAAAATCTGCAGCTAATCTTATTAAGTCCCTAGAAAAGTGTAAAAAAACCACATTGGCGAAGTTTATATACTCACTTGGTATTCGAGAAGTGGGCGAGGCCACAGCCGCTAATTTAGCGGCACATTATTGTGAGTTAGATTTGATTAAACAAGCTGATGTTGAAAGCTTGCAAGAAGTCAGCGATATAGGTGCAATTGTAGCTCAGCACTTAGTTAATTTTTTTGCAGAAGAGCATAATATTCAAGTGATAGAAGCGTTATTAGCGGCAGGTATACACTGGCCTAAAATTGACAAAATAGAGGTTGATTCTTTGCCCTTGGCCGGGCAAATCTTTGTATTAACAGGCACTTTAGAACAAATGGATAGAAATGTCGCTAAAGCAACGCTGCAAGCATTAGGCGCTAAAGTTGCAGGCAGTGTATCGGCTAAAACCAGTTGTGTGGTGGCGGGTGAAAAGGCAGGTTCTAAACTAACAAAAGCTGAAGCATTAGGCATTAAAGTACTGAATGAGCAAGAAATGTTGGCGTTGTTTACAGCGCTAGGAGAACTGACTTAGATGAACTGGATACAATCGGTTTTAACTCAGCTTAGCCAATGGGCACAACCCTATTATACTGAAATCGCCTTAACAATTTTGGCTACGATTTTAGTGGTGTATGGGGATGTTTTTAATAAACATATCAAACGTATGATAAGCCCATATCATTTTGTCATTCGTACCTTAGTATTTGTATTGATCTGTGCTTTTGGGTACGGACTGCTAGTGGTGTTTGCCACACCTTATGTAAAACAGCTTATTATGTGGGTGCCTTATCTATATCGAGGATTGACTGTTATTTTTGTGTTTTTAGTATTAGGATATTTGGCTGAAAATAGGCGTTATATCTAACATTTTTATAAAACAAGGAAGAGTAAGAGGAAGAGTGTTTATGTTTAGTTTGTTATTTGTATTAATGTTTTTTTTAATATGGTTAATCCCGATTATATTAGTGGCAATATCAAACCGCACCCAAGGAGGTGAAAAAATTGCGTGGGTATTGCTGATTATTTTTGTCTCGTGGATAGCTTGGATCTTTTATTTACTTTTGGCTCCACTTAAACGAAACCCAAAAAAATTCTAATATTCATGGATAGTGAGTAATATTCATCTTTTTAGTCCAAAGGGAATAAGCAAGACTACGTCCATCTCATTAGTGTTTGATGAGTGGTAAATTATAAAGGAGTAGTCTA
>JAWUXU010000028.1:0-16113 GCA_034111145.1 Paraglaciecola sp. | reverse complement strand
CTATCGGAGTCAAGAACAAAGTTAAATTGTTCATGATGCATTTGCCTGCGTAATTGGTAATAGCTTAATATGAATTATTAAGACAATGAATTATCAAGACACCCATCGTAAATATGTCGCTGCTTATATCAAAAAGTTAGGACTTCGCTTTAGCGTTATCGTGGGTGTCTTGGTAAATAACCCTATTCTCCTTGCGTATAACCCTTATTATCGAGCATGTCGTATATGTAACTTCTCGATTTGATTTTTATTTCCGTCACTTTCAGCGCTTACCTTCTGATTTAATTACATATTTTTTTACTTTTACAGGCACTAAAACATGAAAATCTAAAAAGCAAAAGGAGCCTGACTTTAACGCAACTTTTCTGCTTCCTATTAAAAACTATGTAAAAAATATTTTCCATAGTTAAATTAATAACTTAGCATTTTTTTGAAAAACAAAATGAGACCTAAGAAATTTACATAGTAGGAAGCGAAATAGACGTTATTTAATAAATCTCATTATACCTGAGTTTATACACAGCTAATTTATAGACGGCTTTATTAAAGTTTATTGCGATTAAAAAACTAATGACCAACTGCTGAAAGTGACACAAACACCTCCGTAAGGTTTAACGCTCGACCGACCGCTAATGGCACTTTGAAGACTTTAACGCTTGATGAAAATAAGCGCAAATTTTACATCCAATTGGGTTATTTTAGCTGATGAATTTGGCCTTCTTTATGGTAATTAAGATTTTTATAGTTAAGGTCTACGATAAGTACACCCTATATGGACTTGCTCAAACTCTCCATTTTACAGTCCATTATTTAGGCCAAAAGTACCCACTTAAAATGGACTTTGGCAAAATAGGCAATTCAAAATAACCGGTTCATTATACGTTGTTTTTGAATAGATACTTTGACTGTTTCTATGGGTATACCCTATATGAGGCTGACCTGAGATAAACGAGGCTTGGGCATAATAAGTGACTCCTTTCAATTTGTGCTATTTCAATTGCTCATATTAAAGCTTAGTGCAGTACAAAAAACAGTCAAATCATTATGGGTGGCCTATTAGTAGCCCCCAGATTCATTAAGCCACAATACTCCACTGTCAATGCTTAACTCGACACCTTAATGCAAAGTCCATGACTCGGGGTTTTGGCGGTGTGCTTACCTTACCAAGTAGCGGACTTACATCCGAGGCCGGGGCCGCTCCGATATTCTACCGATTGAACTCGGCGCACTGGATAGCCTATTTAATCTTGTATTTTTCAAACCCTACCTTCTCATTTTTAATAAGATTGCCCTATGCATTCAGTACACAGCGGTATGGTTTATCCAGAGTTAAGGCTAGTATAGTAAAAAATAATTTAGCGGATAAAAACCACTGTCGTTATTAAACCTTGATATGATAAGTGTTAGCTAACTTTACCTACTAAGGTGGAGTGCTTTTGACGCACCAAAAAGGTAAAAAATGTTAAAGTCTGACTTACAAAAATACATTCAAAATCTTATTGACGACAATAAAGAAGACTCTGGATATATCAATATTCGGAGAATTTTAGACAGAATAAAAATTAAAATTATTGAAAAAGAACTAGAAAACACCACAAGTGTTGCAGTGTTACCCCCAAAAGTTGAAGGGGAAGAAAGATGCCTTTATTTATCATCAAAATTTACCTACCAAGAACAAAATTGCGCATTAGGATGGAGCATAGCTGAACACTTAATGCTCTATCCCAATATACAAAGCAAAAATATTGTATGTTCTGTTTTTAATTTAAGAGAATTTAGACAGCTACGTTATTCCAGAACAATGCTATTAACTACCAGACTGCTTATTTCTGAAGAGGCGATATCTAGTATGTGCGAGCTTGATAATGTGCAGACTCAAAGAGCACTCGCCAAACATGTAACAAACGAGTTTTCAAATTCGGTCGTAAAAGGCCATTCTGTATCATTTTTAATCGGAAACCTAATGATATAGGGCGTTTGTACCTCAGGTACCGGTTACAGACGTTGCACTTAGTGCACTGAGCTTATGTCCATCCATAAGTACATGTTACTGGTCAATTGTCTCTCAGACTCACTGGTAATTTAAAAAGACACTCATATAAATTGACTGTTTTTGGGTCCTTAGGTTTTTATTATGGGTTGCGATTTACATCATGTGACCTTTGCCATGGAAACGTATTCAAGGTGGCCATCAGTCAAAATGTTTGTATCTCTGTGCCCTATAGCTCATCTAAACAGACCATTTAATATCTTCAAGCTTAAGCTGAGTTTATTATTACTTGCCTGAATCTATTAACATTATTTATTTTAAAGATTCAGATATGAACACATATGCTGAAAGTAGCCAATCACCGGTAGTGGCATTTTCAACACTCAGAATTGAGCAGCACAATCGAAAGCCTAAAATCACAGGTTTTGAAGTTTTGTGAACGCTACCTTCACAATCATTGTAAGAATAACCCACAAACATTCATCATTATTTTGTACTTTTTTAATTGAAGAGGACGAAATATGTGTAGATATTTGTGTTTCACTATTAGCACCCACCATAGAGCCAACATAGGCCCAGTTTGCCTGCTGCCTTTACCCATCTGATGTTTTAAGCCCAAAATCAAGTGAGAAATATGTTCGATTAATTTTATTTTTATCATGGATGGCCTAACAAGGTTTTGCCTAACAAGGTTTTCAGCCTAATAATGTTTTCACACACAGTACCAAATACACATGATTGCTCGTCACCCCATTGGCACAGATACCAATGACAAATACCGATGATAACCACAACACCTTATCTTCTAAATAGGCAGGTCTGTGCTCGAAACTCGTACCACAGTATTTATCAACAGCGCGGCTGCCATACAACATAAAAAAGCTCGTCTGACACACCGTGATACGCAATGGTAATATGGGGTGTCGACGAGACTGACCTGAGATGAACGAAACTTGGGCTTAGGTGACGTTTTTCTGTTTAAGCTATTTTAATTGGTTTTATTAAAAATTAGTGCAGTACAAAAAACAGTCAAGTTATTATGGGTATTCTATTTAAGTTCTTCTATTTAAGTTCTTCCTATTTAAGTTAAAATAAAATTTCACTTCGACAAAGGTTATTTTCACCATCAAACTTTTATTCTATCCCACATTCAAATCATCAACTTCAAGCCTTGAGTTCAAGTGTTAAACGCAGCACCAATCTGAACCCAATAAGACCCATTGGTGTTGGGCATTATGTAAGCGCAAAGAATAACGTCAGGCAATAACAAGAGACCATAGACTTATACTGCTATTTACTACTCTACTCTTAAGTCATCAATCACAATATCAACAGCAACATTGTCATCGTCAACACCGAGTGGACTCCACATTGCAAATGGTATGGTCATATCACCGAGATCCAATCCAACAAAATCGGCCAGTGGAATGCTGTATTCGACGAAACCATCACTTAAATCAACAGGTGTATAGTCTTTTAGTCTGATACTAAAATTAGTCAAAGTACTCTCTAGTTTGATTTCAATATCAGCCAGTGCTGCCGGTTTAATCATAGAGAACTTTAGGTCACCGTCAGCAAAAGCAGTTAAATCAACTGGCTCTGCCAATAACACATAACCACCGCCCCAACTTGTGCCTGGATAACTCCAAAGCAAGCTGTTATCTGAATTAATTGATAAAATAGAGTCTGTTATTTCTGGTAGTGCAGGACCAAATGTGACAATTTCTGAATTGTCGAACAAAGTGAAGTTTGCATTGAACAAATATTCAAGGGTGAAATCAGTAGGTCCACCCATAGTTTCAGCACCAGGTACTACTGCAGGTGCTTCCGCAAAATCGGTGCCGTCCTGATCATATACTCTTACATAGTCAACATACATAGGTTGTGGAAAAACAGTAGTTTCGTCAGGACTACCCGGCAAATTGCCACCTACCGCGATATTCAGAATGATGTTAAATGAACGACGAAACTCGAGCATGTCATCTTCAATAAACTGGGTATAGTAGGGGGTACCATCTAAGCTATAAGTGAGTGAGGTATCATCCCAGTCCAAGGTAAATAAATGGTAATTTTCGCTAAACTTTGCAGCGTTTAACACCACTTCTCCCTGCGGTTCAACCACATACACAAAATCATCATTAACGTAATGTATGGTGCTGAAAACTTTTTCAGGTCGATTACCAATTAATTCCATAATGTCAATTTCGCCAGAACCCGGCCATTCAACTTCTGGGCGATTGTCGCCTAATAACCAAATAGCAGGCAAAAAGCCTTGTCCTTCTGGTAATTTGGCGCGAATATCGATTTTTCCATAGCGCACGCTTTTAAGAAATTCTGTGGTTAGACGGGCAGAGGTAAAACTATCCGTCTCCATACCATCAACCATAACGGTTTCCTTACGGGCCATAATAGTAAGAACAGAGTTGCCTTCTGAGTCCATTTCGATAGTGGCATTATCTGGCTCGCCAGTATAAACCTGCAGCTCATTGTTCCCCCAGCCTTTACCGGGCGCATTACCGGTGCCATCGCCAAGCTCAAAGCCCCATGTAAGTGTATCGATTTGAGTACCAGAAAACTCATCGCTCCATGCTAAGGTATAACCTTCATAGGCAGTAATATCAGAAACAACGCTTATCGTTAAAAATAGTGGAGTGGACCCATTACCATCATTGGCAGCTAAGGTCACATCATAATCACCTGCATCGCCTTGCGCTGGGGTACCGCTTAGCTCACCAGTTGCAGAGTTAAATGTTAACCATGCTGGTAGAAGAGACGTCTTAAGCATCAAGTTGTCACCATCTGCATCTGATGCAGTAAGCATATAAGTATAAATGGTGCCTGGGGTTGCTGTATCTGAATCTGCTGAAGTTATAACAGGTAAGGAGTTTGCCACTGGTTCCGGCCCTTCTGTAGTATCGTTATTGCTGCTATTACAACCTGATATAAGTAGAACGCTTAATATTACTAAATAAAATGTTTTGCCGCGAACGCGGCTCAGCAAATCTTTCATGTTTATGCCTTTTTGTTGATTGGAAAACAAAGAACCAAAGGCCGTTATTTATCCAAATTACACATTGGTTAGTTTGACGAGTACTTGACATTAATAGAGACAAGAACGAGTTACATTTTGATAATTTATCACGCTGTTTTTTTTACAATAAATATATATTTTAATCTAAACTGATGACATTAATTAACAATAAAAATACGTTTAAGGGGACTAGATTACGATGAAATGAACATTTAGTGAGTGTTGTAATTGAAGGTTTCAACAAATTCTTAAGTTTGTTTATCGTTTATATAAAACAACTAACAGTGGCTACATGTAAAATAATATCAAATAATATGAACACTCCCGTGATGTCAACACGCCTTACTCTTTTCATGCTGCGTAGCAGATTGAAGTCTTATTTCGTTTCTTATTCTAGCTCGTCTTATCGTTGAAGATGGTCTAAAAATGGCTTAGTTCTGACACATATTCAGGCTCTCAAATAGGGACCGTTTATTATCCCAGCCTCTGATTAAGTCTGTTCCGCGAACCGCGTTCCGCGAACCGTGTTTCAGGTACCGCGTACCTTATCCCCTTTTTATTCACCCATGCTGTTATATGCGTGCCTTATCCGATCACCGCGTGATGGCTTTGATGAGTTGGGATAGAACGTTTTCTTCATCATGTGTCGACTAAGCGGATAGGTAAAAAAGTGTTATCCCGTGTCTAACCTTCCACAACACCTAAGCAGGCTTTGTACCTCTGTCTTGGACGGATTTGAGTTAGACGGGGATAACGTAAACTGTGTCATCATATGCGTTAACTTGTGTATTCGGCATCCCTTGATAATGTTCCTGGCGAAAGAGTAATATCCACATAAGCCGAGCAAGGCGATGGGCAACCGCCACAGCCACTTGATTAAAAGGTTTACTGACGCGGAGTTTCATTGCTCATACCGATAATGGGGCGTTACTTTTTGTTGCTCTATTCACTGATGCTCTGGCACCGTGCACCAACTGTTTACGCAGATAACGGTCCCCGCGCTTGTTGATACCGTCCATCTTATTATATTGCCAAAGGCATGCTGTTTGGGTGTGAGCCCCAACCACACCACGAGCTCTTTGGGGTTATTAAAGGCTTGGCTTTTGTCTATGGCTGCTAAAAAAGCAGAGGCATTGATAATGCCTCTACCTGGGATACTAAGTAATATTTGGCCGATTTCACTGCTATCAGCAAACTCGCTCAATTGTTGTTCAATACCTTTTACGCGTGTCAGTATATTTTGCACTCTTCTTGCCTATCCGTCATTTTATCTGGCAGCCTGACACTGTATTGTGCGTTATCCAAGACACCTTGCACACCGATTAAGAGAGCTGCATTACCACAAAGGTTGTCCCACAAGGTTTGTCCCACACGGAAATACCACGCCGAATTTACTTAATAACCCACGTATTTTAATACTGACAGCTGTTTTGTTTTTGATGAGACGTTCAAGTCTGCGATGCAAGCAGGATATTTCTTGCTGACGCCCTGACTTAACTGGCACAAAATGAATATGAGCTCTTTGGCTCGCTTCTGTGATAGCAAAGGTATCATTATGGCCATTTTTGTTAACTCGCACAAAAAGCGTGACATGTTGCGCGGGGATCAGCTTCGTATCATGCCCTAACTTCGCCATTTCCCGCTCCCAGTAATGGGATGAGTAACAGGCCTCCATCACTACCATCGCAGGCGTTTGCTGACCCATAAGATCAAGTAATTCATTGCGCTTTAATTTCTTATTACATTACGGCTTCATATGCTCTTTCATTTCACATACTTGGAATACATTCTTTGCTAAATCGATACCAATTGTTCTAAGCTTAAAAGTGGACACTACTTATGTAAATAGTCTGGTAACACTACTATTTTTAGGGCCATGACTCAGTATTAGGGAGTGTTCATCTCATCACTCATAACAACTAACTTAATATCAATAAAACTGCTAAGCCACTTAGTATTTCTTATCTTAAGTTTCAGGTTAATACATTTTGAGGTGCTCAAAAAAACCACGATTGTAATTTAAAAACTCACACGTGATACAAATGTGCTTAGAGGCTCTAGCTTGTAATTGTAATTATAAAATGGGTAAAAATTTGTTATGTGATTTCCCGAACACTAATAGAAAATATCGCACGTGACTGTGATATTGCGTGTGTAACAAATAAAACCTACGGAGTCTGAACCGATGAAATATGGTTTTAAACCCAAATAACACAAAATTCGACCAAATAAGATTACATCAACAGATCAATTAAAGGTAATATATTAACTCTTAACTTGAATAAGCTACCCATGATAATTTGACTATTTTTGGGTCCTTAAATTTTTATTATGGATGGTCATTTACTCCATATAACCTATGTAATGTGGCTTGGCCTTGGGATCGTGCTTAAAAATGACTATGACTCAAAATCAATGTATCGCTATGCCTCATATATCATCTACATAAACCAATTAATATCTGCAAGCTTAAGCTGGGTTTAATATTACTTGCTTAAATTCTTATTCTATTAACATTATTTATTTTAAAGATTTAGATATGAACACATATACTGGAAATAGCCAATCGCCGGTAGAGGTATTTTCAAACTCAGAATTGAGCCGCGCAATCGAAGCCCTAAGATCACAGGTTTTGAGGTTTTGTGAACGTTACCTTCACAATATGCATGACGCTGAAGAGGCTTGTCAGGATACATTATTTAAAGCTTACCAAGCCTATACAAAGTTTGAAGGGAAAAGCAGTCTTAAAACATGGGTGATGAGCATTGCTTCAAATGTTTGTGCCAGTTTTTATCGCAGTAATTCGAAGTATAGAAATACAATTTTAAACGGTGACTTACAACATCCCGAAGATGTAGACCAAGTTACTGAGCACGCTTTTGATTTCAATAAAATAATCAAAACACTCAATAATCAGGAAAAAGATATTCTCAGCCTTCACTTTGTCAAAGATATGCAGTTCACTGAAATTGCAAAGTGTTTAGCAATGAATAAAAGTACAGTAAAGATGTGTTATTACCGTGCATTAAACAAGTTTGAAACAAAGTTGTTTAATGCACGGTAATAAATAACCTTGAGTCATTGCAACAAATTAGCACACTCAATAAGATGACTAAAAATAACAGTGCCATGTGAGTGCATCAGTTCAGCTTGAATTACATGTCGATTTGGTAAAACTGCCATAGACTTTATGCGTAATTGCATTACCAAAGTCCTAATGGCTTTGAGCTATAATCAATTACAAAAATTAACTTAGCTGAGGTGCTCGTATTAGGCTAATCAAATCGATTTATTTAGATTGAACTACGAGCCGGACATTTTGTTTTCTAAAACAGCATGACCAAGGCATTTTAGAATGATTGGTGGTAATGATCCCCAAGTAAGACTTGCAGGTGGGACTTCACAACCTTCATCATTCGCTAAACTATAGAAAAAGCTCAATATTTATGAATACACCCCCTACCACCACTTTATTGGATGGCTATTTACACACAATTAAGTCCGTTTTCGGCAACACGAACACATACGTAGAACTAATAGTGATTGCTGTTATTTATCTACTCGCCTTCGCATTAGCCTATAAAATTCGTAATAGTGTAAGCCTGACACATACTAAACCCTTGGAGAGCGACCACCCAATAAGAAAATTAGGATACCAGTTTGGAGACATATTCTTTCCATTACTTGCAATAGTGTTATTGCAAGTGTCTAAAAAAGCTGGCGAGTCCTTGAAATATTCACCTTGGTTAATTGAAGCTGCTTTAGCTATTGCAGTCTTGTTGTTTTTTAACGCTTTAATACGTGCATTTGTTCAACATAACTTCGCAGCATCCATTTTTAGATGGGTTGGTTTACCTATTATACTGTTGCATTTATTAGGTTTGTTATCCACAGTCATCATTGCACTTGAAGAGATATCTTTGGATCTAGGTAACGTTAGCGTATCTGCCTATGGTGTGGTTAGAGTCGTTATATTTGGTAGTTTTTTATTTTGGTTAGGTCGCACTTCAAATCATTTCGGTAAAGCCATTATTAGAAAACAAGCCTCTTTAGATATTCCTACTAAAGAAGTGTTTAGCAAACTATTTGAAGTCGGCCTTTTCTGCATTATTGTATTGTTACTACTTAATGTTATGGGTGTTAACCTAACAACATTAGCCGTATTCAGCGGTGCAGTAGGTGTGGGGCTTGGCTTAGGGTTACAGTCCATTGCTTCAAACTTTATATCAGGAATAATTATATTGCTCGACCGCTCACTCACAGTTGGTGACTTCGTAGAACTCGACGATGGGCAAAAAGGGTTTGTACGAGAATTTAGGATGCGTTATACGGTATTAGAAACCTACGATGGGAAAGATATTTTAGTGCCTAATGAAAAGTTTATCTCATCATTAATGGTTAACTGGACCCACAAAGATCCTAAACAACGATATCGCGTTGATTTTTCAGTTCCCTATGCCACAGATGTTCGTAGTATGGTTGAATTTATTAAAATAGCCGTGGCTGAACACGAGCAGGTTATAAGTGGTCTTGATGTACCTTTTGAAGAACGTCCCGACTGCGAGATAGACAGTTTTGGCGACTCAGGTATCAATATGTTTGTAGAATTCTGGATGCTTGGTATTGATGATGGAAAAAACCGAGTGGGTGGTGACCTGATGCTAATTATTCTAGAAACATTGAAAGAAAACGGTATCGAAATCCCCTTCCCTCAACGTGAAGTGAAGATCCTCAATATTCATAAAAACAAGGAATATGAAATATAAATTCAATAACTTAGAGTTGACACTCTTGCTGTATCAAACAAGAGTTTGAGCAACCTGATCAAAGTAGATATTCTGGCGCTAGCATTACACATGGATGCCATAGCCGCTGATTTTTCATTAACAATCCTTCACATAAAATACTATTTGCTTCTGAAGGCATGGGATTGATTAGTTTGATTCAGACTAGGCGAGCTAAAATACCCCCATGAACACACAAAAGGAATTGACTCAGCAATAGCATTTGTGAAAGGAAAAAGTGACAAGTCGTTTGCAAATAAACCAATAGAAAAAGATAAAACTCCCGATTTATATGTGTTGACACTTTGTATTGTAATTTCTAATAAAAACACCCCTATTTGTGCTACATCACTAGCTAAAATACTATGATTGCTTTGTGACTATTTGGTTAACGAGTTAGTCTATAGGGGTTGTTATTTTATATAAAAAACAGGCCATCAAAATGAAAGTTGCAATCTTATCTAGAAACAAAAAATTATATTCTACTCGACGTTTAAGAGAAGCAGGTGAGGCCTTGGGCCATCAAGTTGATATCATCGACACACTTCACTGTTATATGGATATCACCAGTAACAGACCTGTTGTTCGTTACCGTGGCGAAGAACTTCCACAATATGATGCGGTAATACCACGTATTGGTGCTTCCATCTCTTTTTATGGTACGGCCGTTGTTCGCCAATTTGAAATGACCGGAGCCTTCTGTGTAAATGAATCCGTTGCTATTAGTCGCTCCAGGGATAAGTTGCGTTCCATGCAATTACTGTCAAGAAAAGGTATAGGTCTGCCAAGAACAGGGTTTGCTAACCGGCCTGATAATATTAAAGATTTAATTAAAAATGTCGGTGGTGCACCTTGCGTGATTAAATTGCTTGAGGGCACACAAGGTATAGGTGTTGTGCTGGCTGAAACAACTAAAACAGCAGAAGCCATTGTTGAAGCTTTTATGGGTTTAAATGCCGATATATTAATTCAAGAATTTATTAAAGAAGCAGGCGGTGCGGATATTCGTTGTTTCGTTGTTGGTGATCGTGTTGTTGCAGCGATGAAACGTCAAGGAGCTGAAGGCGAGTTTCGTTCAAACTTACATCGTGGTGGCTCAGCAGTACTAGTAAAACTCACACCCGCAGAGCGCGCCACTGCCGTATCCGCAGCGAATGTCATGGGCTTAAATGTATGTGGCGTCGATTTACTTCGCGCTGAACGTGGACCTGTTGTAATGGAAGTGAATTCTTCACCTGGTTTGGAAGGTATTGAAACCGCAACTGAAAAAGATGTGGCGACTATGATTTTCAAGTTTATTGAGAAAAATGCGAAACCTCACCGAAATCGTACTCAAGGCAAGGGTTAGGTCGATGGCAGATACTTTTTCAATTGGCGGAAACAAAATAGGTTTGGGGAGTCGAGTGAAACTCGAACTCCCCGTTGCTAAGTTATATACGGACTCTCAGATGTCGGTTTCTGTGGATGTTATACGAGCTAAAAAACCAGGTCCTACACTTTTTGTCTGCGCGGCAATTCATGGCGATGAGTTAAATGGCATTGAAATCATTCGCCGTTTACTTATTTCAAAGTCACTCAAACTATCAAGAGGCACATTAATTGCCGTGCCAATAGTTAACGTTTACGGCATGCTGAACCAAAGCCGTTATATGCCAGATAGGCGCGACTTGAATCGATGTTTCCCAGGCTCAGCTAAAGGCTCACTCGCTGGAAGACTTGCCCATCTGTTTTTAACCGAAGTAGCCAGTAAATGTGATTACGGAATTGATCTACACACGGGTGCCATTAATCGCGGTAATTTACCTCAAATTAGAGCCAATCTTAAGGATAAAGAAACCTTATCGTTAGCACATGCTTTTGGTGTACCTGTGCTACTCAACTCAGACTTGCGAGACGGTTCATTGCGACAATCGGCTTCAGAAAATGGCACTAAAATTCTATTATATGAAGCGGGAGAAGCACTGCGATTTGACGAGTTATCTATTCGGGTTGGATTAAGAGGGATTTTCAATGTCATGTCAGATTTGGGCATGGTCAGTCGCCGTTCAAGTTCTAAGAAGAAAACATTACCATTTGTTGCTAACAATAGCGCTTGGGTTCGAGCGACTGCCAGCGGTATGGTGTTAGATAAAAAACACCTCGGCGATCATGTGGAAAAAGGCGATATACTTGCACAAATATGCAGCCCAACTGGCAGCTTTATTGAAGTGTTAGGCGCACCTAAAGCAGGTATTATCATTGGTAAGCAGAATATCCCCCTGGTACAGGAAGGTGATGCAATGTTTCATGTGGCAAACTTCGAAGCACCCGATGAGGTTGCCAATAACATAGACATGATGAATGAGGATATGGCTAAAAAGTTAGAAGAAATTTCTTTGGAAGAACCTTCAATCGAAAAGTAATGTCACGCCACTAATAGGCAAGAAAACTTTAGTTTATTGCCTATTTTTTTCCTTGCGTTTTCTCTAACCATTTAACGAAGCCTTTCTGGTCGTCACCCACTTTTTTGTTTCGACAATGTAAGAAATTAACAGACATTTATTCAATGGCCACTTCGCCTTCGACTGCAGGACTGTAAGGCTTTAAGGCTGCAAAAGATAGCGCAATGCATTGAGAAATTGCCAAGAATTGAAGGGTCCACTCGTTTTAAAATACGCATTTTAAGATGGCTTGGGTATATCAACAAACTAAAAGCATAACTATCAGACTTTACCTCTATCACCCTTTTTCGTTATAGTTAGTCTATTAGTATTCTGATTAATTCAATAGGACATCATGACCACCTTGTACGGCATTAAAAACTGCGACACCATCAAAAAAGCGCGCGCTTGGTTATCTGCAAACAATATCGATTATACCTTCCATGATTACAGACAAAACGGATTAGATACCCCATGGCTAGAACAAGCAGAACAAGCTTTGGGCTGGGAATTAATGCTGAATAAACGAGGCACTACATTTCGTCAGTTAAGTGAAGAGCAAAAACAAGGGGTGGATAAAACGGCTGCATTGACGCTGATGCTTGAGTATCCAGCTATCATAAAGCGCCCAATACTTACCCATAACGAGCAGTATTTTATTGGCTTTAAAGCCGATCAATATGTCGAGGTATTCTCATGAGCCGCACACTCGAATTAACAAAAAACTTGATTAACCGAAAATCTGTCACCCCCGAAGATGCAGGTTGTCAGGACTTGATGGCAAGTATCCTAATACCACTAGGGTTTGAAATTGAATACTTAACGTTTGCCGATACTAAAAATATTTGGGCACGCAAAGGGACAGATGCACCACTTTTTTGTTTTGCCGGACATACAGATGTCGTCCCTTGTGGCCCAGAAAAGAATTGGCAAACCCCTCCTTTTGAAGCCACCGAAAAAGATGGCTATGTGTTTGGTCGTGGTGCAGCAGATATGAAGGGCAGCTTGGCTGCTATGCTAGTCGCCACTGAAAAGTTTGTAAAAGCAAATCTAGAACATAGCGGCTCAATAGCCTTTTTAATAACAAGTGATGAAGAAGGACCCTTTATTAATGGCACGACTAAGGTTATCGAAACCCTAGAAGCCCGCAACGAAAAGATTACTTGGTGTTTGGTAGGCGAACCGTCTAGCACCAATGAAGTGGGTGATATCGTCAAAAATGGGCGCAGAGGTTCACTCACTGGTGATTTGCTTGTCAAAGGGATCCAAGGCCATGTTGCCTACCCTCACTTAGCCAGAAACCCCATTCACGAGTCAACGCTAGCAATATCTGAATTAGCTAACGCCCATTGGGATGATGGCAATGATTCATTCCCTCCCACCAGTTTTCAAATATCTAATATCAATGGCGGTACGGGTGCCGGTAATGTTATACCGGGTGAATTACAAATCTGTTTTAATTTCAGGTTTTCGACAGAGGTGACAGACCAGCAGTTAATAACAAGAGTGACTCAGGTACTAGACGCTCATGAGCTTGATTACGACATTGATTGGACATTTAATGGCCAACCTTTCTTGACAGATTCTGGTGAGTTAGTTGAAGCCACACAGCAAGCCATCAAACATTGTACAGGCCGAGATACGTTGTTATCGACAGCGGGAGGCACGTCTGACGGTCGTTTTATCGCACCAACTGGGGCGCAAGTGATTGAACTTGGACCCGTTAATGCCACTATTCACAAGATTGATGAATGTGTGAAAATTGACGATCTCGATATTCTTGCTGATATTTATCAAGATATCTTACAGCGGCTGTTAGCGTGATCACCCTCAGCCACATTTTAGGTAAAGATGAAAGTCTATTAGTAGAATGCCAAAATGGCTTTCGACTGTTACCTGAAGTCTGTGGCGCATTTAAACTGATGCAAATGGCGGCAGCACAGGATAATGTAGATATGCAAATTGTCAGCAGTTATCGAGGATTTGATCGCCAATTGCAGATTTGGGAAAATAAGTGGTCTGGTAAAGCTAGTGTATTAGATGCGAATGAAAACAGATTAGATATTACTAAACTGTCTGATAAAGAGAAAACACTCGCAATACTCACATGGTCGGCATTACCAGGCGCTAGCCGCCATCATTGGGGCACTGATCTAGACGTGTATGACAAAAACTCTGTAGAACAGAGCCAGCATAATTTTCAGCTGGTATGCAACGAATACGATCAAGGTCCTTGCACCCAACTTAACAACTGGCTAAACAAAAACGCCATTAACTTTGGTTTTAACCGGCCCTATGCTGAATATAATGGCGGCATTGCGCGGGAGCCATGGCATCTAAGCTTCCAGTCTAGCGCAGACAAAATGCTTGTTCATTTGGATGAATATATGTTGCTGGAGAATCTGAAAAATTCGAATGTTTTGGGCCTTGATTGCATTGTTGCTAACATGCCTGACATTTATCAGCGCTTCGTTTTAAACAAGGGGGTAATATGAGTACTTGGGCAGTTGTAATGATGATTGCTTTAGTCATGGGCCTGATTATTGGCAATATATTGTTGTTAAAACAAAGTGCCAATCTGAAAATGCCTAAAGTCAGTAAAGATAACCATGCCTCATATGACCGTTTTGAAGACAATGATGATCACCCCCTTTCATAACACCCATCATTAAGACTTTATTCTATGAAAATTTTGATATTGGCCAATAAAGACATCCCTAGCAATTTAGCCCTTAACTATTTATTTCAAAGCATTGGCTCGCAACATCAATTCCAACTTTTAATGTCATCAAGTGTCGGGAAAAATAGTCAAAGCAAACCAGAAAAGTTATTAGATCTCGCTTTTTTTGAACAAACTTTATTTAACCAAATACTCTTCCCTGCCCTACAAAAAAACCCTTCACCTGTTACCGGTAAATTTCTCAGTTTTAGTGGGTTTAACACTCTTGGCGTTAAAGTGTCAGATATACAATCACTAAACTGTCAGGCGGGACTGAAGATAGTAAATGATTATGCACCTGATCTTATCGTTTCAATTCGTTTTGGTTTGATACTAGAATCTAAAATAATTGGTATTCCTAAATTTGGCGTAATCAATTTGCACTCAGGTGAACTACCCAAATACCGAGGGGTCATGGCCACATTCAGAGCCATGCAACAAAATGACACTGAATATGGCACCACTGTTCATTATATTAATGACAGTGGCATAGATAACGGTGAAATTATCAGCATCAGTAAACAACCACTGGATTATCAGCGCTCGTATTTACACAACACTTTAGCCCTTTACGAGACAGGTATTAAAGATGTAGTTAATGCGATATCTACGATTGAAAAGTCAGGAAAATGCGAGAGTTATTCTGCAGAGTCACAGGGAAACTATTATTCATTTCCCTGTGAACAAGAACTAATAGATTTTCAACAACGTGGTCACAAGCTTTATGAATATCAGGATGTGGTTGATATCGCTAAGAGGTATTACTAAGAGCATGTTTTACTTTTACTTTTGTTTTTTAAAAACGAAAAGCCCGCTACGCGCCAGCGTCCTGATGGTTTTTGTCTCGAATCCTTTCGAGCCAATTACTTTTTTTATAAAGTGTGTACATGCACTTTACCTTTCAGGCCAGCTAAAGCTGTTCCATATTTATCCGGTAAATATGGTCAACAGCAAAAAATAAGTCATCAAAAAATGCCGCCGCTACTAAAGTTTTTAACCGCACAAAATGGCTTATTTTTGGGTCGTTACGAATGTATCCCTTCAAGCTTCACTCAAATGACGTCCTTGTCATTTGCCCCAAAAATAAGCCATTTTGAGCTGAAACTTTAAAGGCGGAAAAAGCAGTGGCCAAGCCACCTAAGATTTAGATAGACAAAACCGAAGCTATA
>JAWUXU010000027.1:0-15690 GCA_034111145.1 Paraglaciecola sp. | reverse complement strand
CAGTGATGCTGATACGTTGGAAGGTATTATTACAGAAATGATTGCCAGCAAAAATAGTGAGCGCGAAGGTAGGTTGCTCGACAAAGACCAAACGGGTTCAATGGAAAAGAAAAAGCGAGAAGGTTATTTCTAATGTTTTTTAATAGTGGCCTAATGGTTTTGTTTAGCAAAAAGATTTTGTTATGCCCAAAATATTAGTCATTGGGCTTTGATAATAGTCATGCTTTCGATAGCGGCGCTAGTATAGAGCTCGCAACGGCCGTAAATCAGATAAATATACAACCTAATACAAATTCGGTTGTATATTTATAGTATGAAAATCTGATGTAACCAATTAATGTAAAAACTACCAGTAAAGCAGGCCTCGCTTAATTTTAAATCTGTCTAAATAATGTTTTGCTCATTTAAATCACTTAATAAATACATTTATTCCCCTTCAATAATATCTGATACTGCTAAAAATTTACCAGCAGTATCTCTTTTTACAGTATGTGCTTGCAATACAGCTGACGGGTGAATACCACCTAAGATATGAGGAAACAACTCACTGTTTGTGCCTGGGAAATCCGGTTGTTTGTCACCTACAGGTGCAGTGCCCTCAAATATGGTTTGCACACCGGAAGCTTGCAATGAATCAACTGACATTCTAAGGCACAACCAATCACCAGGCACGTCTGGATAAAAATGATTGCCTATTATAAGCAAGAAATCTGGATTGGCCGTAGCATGAGTGAATTCATCCTGTTTATAGGTAGGTGGATAATAAGTCACTTTATTAGCCAGTGTTTGCTCCCACATTTCTTTTTGTACTAGATGAAAGATATACGGATATTTAGCCGTGTATTCCCCCACGGTACTAAGTGAAGATGCAAATATATGCTGAGAGAAAGTAACCAGACTTACGACTAGTAAAGTCCAACTCATAATAGATTTTTTCATGTTTAACTGACCTAATTGTTTTTCCATAGATGCAAATTATCTTGTTAAATACATTATGTCAAAGTCTCTTTTTAACTGTTGTAATGGCTGAACTAGTATGGTGCATAACAGCATTGAAAATTACGTGTTGCACCAATTTTCAATGCAAAAACAAGATTAAATGTACTATTTTAATGCACAGCACAAAGGTGGAACAGGAGCTTTAGATCCTTACTATGGCAACAATATGTTTAGGGCCTTTGTTAATCCTAGGTTGATAAAACATTTTTCTTTATAGCTAAATTCAGATTTTAAAAAAAGATCATTGTGTCGACATTAGGACACTTCGACACAATACATGTATCAGAATCGACACACTATGAAGTATCTGAAATCATAAGAATATAAAAAAACCATAAATTACAGATAGATATAAACAATTCACTGTTGGCACGTCAATTGTACTAACTTCTTTAAGGCTAAACAGTTTTAAGAAGATTTATGGATACCGTAAGAACAAAAATACATCCGCCTTTATGGCAAAAATATTGGTACATCGCTGCGATTTTATTATTGCTAATGGGGACTTATTCTTTAAAAAGCGTTATGGGCAGCGCCTCCTTTATCGTAAACAAAGAAGAATTGGTTACTGCCACCGTACACTTGGGTAACTTCAAGGTGAATGTTCGTGGGACGGGGGTTTTAAAACCGGTAAACATTCGCTGGGTATCATCACAAGTATCGGGACGCGTTGAACAAGCTTTTATAAAAGCAGGGGCCTATGTAACAAAAGGACAAATTTTGATGCAGTTATCAAACCCTGAGCTACATCGAGAACTGGAGAAAACCCGCTGGGAGTTTGAAGCAAAAAAAGCTGAAAATTATGCTGCTTATATTGCACTTGAATCTCAGCTGGTTGATTTGAAAAACTCCGTTGTGGAAGCTGATTACAGCTACCAAGCTAGTAAGCTTAAGCTTGATGCAGAAACACAGTTGTACGAACAAAAAAATGCCACAGTTTCCGCTTTGGATTATCAAAGTAGTCAGCTTAATGTCAAACAAAAAAATCATTATTGGCAAGCTCAAAAACAAAAAGTCATTAAGATGGAAGCTAATTTAAGTGCTACCCAAACCGCCCAAAATGCGCGTTTAGGATTAGTTGAAAATAACTATCAACGAGTACAAGACCAAGTCGCTTCTTTAGCGGTAAAAGCAACAACCGACGGTGTGGTTCAACAAGTATCATTAGCTTTGGGAGAGCAAGCTATTAATGGTGGAAGTGTGGTTTTGATTGCTGATCAAAGGTCTTTATTCGCTGAACTTCAGGTTCAGGAAATAATGGTTAGGGATATTACCCTAGGGCAAAGTGTTGTTGTGGATACCCGTACTTCAAAAATTATGGGTGAAGTGATAAGGATTGACCCTGCAGTCAACGCAGGCATGGTGCAAGTTGACGTAAAGCTAGGGAGTAAACTGCCAAACGAAGCGCGCCCTGATTTAACCGTGAATGGGGCAATTGAAATTAGTAATATTGATAATGCGCTTTTCGTGAAACGTCCCGCATTCGCTCCTAAAAATAGTAAAGCTGGACTATATCGAATTACCGCGGACGCTCAATTTGCGCAAAAACAAGTTGTTGCTCTTGGACAAAGTTCAGTCAATCAAATTCAAATACTTTCAGGTCTCAACGCTGGGGATGAGGTCATTATATCGGATACCTCGGACTGGCAAGAACATCAAGAAATCATGATCAACTAAAGCTAATTTTATAGCTTTAAATGTATATAAATAGAATTAATTGGAGCACAAAATGACCGCACTTATTGAGCTTAAAGGTATTGAAAAAAAATTTTTAACGGACGAGATTGAAACTCGTGCGATCAACGGCATAAATTTGGTCATTAACAAAGGAGAGTATTTATCATTAAGCGGTCAATCAGGTTGCGGCAAATCCACTTTGCTAGCATTGCTTGGTTTGCTAGATGCGCCTTCTTCTGGCACTTACAAAATTAACGGTACGGACGTGTCATCTCTATCTCGGGATGAAAGAGCAAAAATCAGAAGTAAACAAATTGGATTTGTATTTCAATCTTTTAATTTAATTTCCGATCTAACTATTTTTGAAAACGTGATGTTACCCCTAACGTATCAGTCAGGGCTGTCTAAACAAGTGGTTGAGGCCAAAGTTAATGATGTGCTTGAGAAGGTAGAAATGTCTCATCGTAAAGATCATTACCCTTCACAGTTATCCGGTGGACAACAACAACGAGTTGCTGTTGCCAGAGCATTAGTTAACGATCCGGCCATTATTTTAGCCGACGAACCGACGGGCAATTTGGACTCCAAAAATGCTGAGGCCGTATTGACCTTGCTTGACAAACTTCATCAAAATGGTTCAACCATTTGTATGGTGACTCATGATCCGGTTTCAGCTAAAAGGGCCAGTCGATGTTTGGAAATGTGTGACGGTCGACTTATAACCGACAAGGTCAATACGCCCATTCATAAAGCTTCTTTTTCTTCAGCTGAAGCTGTTGAATTAGCTCTAGACTAGGAGACAAATATGTCGGTAATGATAGATATAAAATACGCTCTGAGGTTATTGTTTAAAGCCCCTAAATTTACCGCAATGACCTTATCCGTTCTAGTGGGTGGTTTATCCATAAGTTTGTTCACTTTTTCTTTTTTATATTCAACCTTATATAAATCTTTGCCATTACCTGAGGGTGAAACAGCCCTTTCGTTTTCGACGGAAACCGTAGGTATCTCAAATAATATCGATCCTGATCAAATCTTAATATCTGCTTATGAGTTTTCCCAAATAGCTAAAACCCAAGATGTTTTGAGTGAATTTGGTCTTTATGATGCAAGAGATGTTCGACTTTCCTTTGATGATGCCGGCAAAAATGTCCCTGCCAGTTATGTCGATGCAGGGTTCTTTCGTTTTAGCCGAACAACACCGTTGATGGGCCGTGCTATACAGCTCGAAGATATGCAAGCCGGAGCCACTCCGGTAGCTGTTATTAGCTATGAAATCTGGCAAAACGAGTTGGCTGCAAATAATGATGTGTTAACTATGTCAATTAATTTAAATGACGAACTCACCAATATTATTGGCGTGATGCCCAGAGGATATCATTTTCCTGGCGTAGCGAAAATCTGGCTGCCGATCAGTCAATCTACAATCAACTCTATGGCCGACTCTTCTCCTTATTTTTCTGCTTATGCACGCGTTAAAAATGACCTGAGCATTGAGCAAGCTGCAATACAATTAACCAATTCTTTGGACCAACTTTACCAACAATCAGTAAAGCTATATGGTCGTTCCGAGGCGACTAAACTAGTGCACCTTCGTACTTTCCCAATGAATCAGGTTAATGGTTTAGGCAACACCATTTTTACTTTTTTAAATATTGTTGCATGGTCAATATTGGCGCTGGCCTGTATCAACGTCGGTAATTTGTTGTTAGCGCGTTCAATAGAACGTCAAAAAGAGACGGCGATCCGTGCAGCATTGGGTGCGTCTACCAAACGACTAGTAAGTCAATTGATGTGGGAAGGTATAATTATCACTGTTGTAGGGGCGATACTTTCCATCTTATTAGTGGGGGCTGCATTAGATTTCACTGACGTTGTGCTTCATTCATGGATGCCAAACAATATGGTTTTTTGGTGGCATTGGGGTCTGGATGTCGAAACACTAGGTATGGCCCTAGGATTTACCTTATTGACCATCTTTTTGTCGTCATTTTTGCCAGCCTGGCGCTCGGCTCATCAAGACATTAATGCCACTTTAAGAGATGGTACTAGAGGTGCCCAAAGTAAAAAAGCAGGTCGACTATCTCGATTTTTAGTGACTATTCAAGTATTTCTTGTTGCTACATTAATGTTAATGGGTGCCTTGTCTGGGTATATTTCACAAAAATTTATTAATCTAGAGGTGGGTGACGATTATACCAATGTCATGCGGGCAACCGTTACCTTACCCATTGATAAATATAAAACATCTCAAGAACAGATAGTGCTGTATCAAAACTTATTGAGTCACATAAAAAGTGACCCTCAGGTAATGGACGCAAACACTAATAACTATGCTGGCTACTACCCATTAACGTTAGCCGGGTTTGATTACAATGATGGGGAAAAGCCCAATGTCGACACCTTCAGTATTATTGGTAATACCGAATTTGTGGGTATTAGACTGATTGCCGGCAGACATCTAAATGCTCAGGATACAGTCAATGGCAGAAAGGTCGCATTGATCAGTCAATCTATGGCCAATCGATATTGGCCAGGTGAGTCCGCACTTGAGAAAAATATTAATATTAAGATCCAAGAAAAAGACGAATCGTTATTTGTGGTAGGTATTCTTAGTAATCGCATGAATCCCAGAACAATTTTTGGTCAAATGGATAGTCAAGATGAAGTCTATATATCAGGTTTACAATTTATTCGTAGGGAGCAAATAATCTACTATAAAACACAGCTGACTAACATCAAAGGAGAAGAAATTTTCTATCGTGCACTTTTTCAAGTAGACCGCAACATTGAGATAGAACGATCTGTTGCATCAGCCGATAAAAACAGAAATCTTATGCGCGATTCAATGCGCTTGGTCTCTAAAGTCACCTTCGGTACCGGCTTTTTTGCACTGATGTTAGCCTTGGTTGGTATTTATGGCTTAACGGTTAATTCTGTAGCACAACGTACCCACGAGATTGGTATTCGCCGCGCGGTAGGAGCCACAGATAGAAACATTGTTAGTATGTTTATGAAACAAGGGATCCAGCAGTTGACGACAGGGTTGGGATTAGCGCTAGTTGTATTTGGGTTGATGTCTTTTGGACTTCATGAATTTGCAGAGGGTTTGTTACCTAGATACCTTTATTTTTTGTTGGCGGTTACGGTAACCCTTAGTTTATCTTGTATTGTGTTGTTAGCTATTTATGCTCCCACAAGACGCGCGGTCTTAATGGAGCCCAGTTGTGCATTACGTTACGAGTAATTGCCTTAGGAAATTAGACTTATATCAGCAACAATAGGTTTGTTGTTGCTGATATAAAACACTTGAAGGTCAAAATGAAAAACAGTAAAACAGCATCAATAGGGCCGAAATAGGGCCGACTTTTACACAGTGCACTTTTTTAAAGTGGTATATTTATTGTTGTCAATTTTCTATGCAACGGGTGTGGGGTATGAGTGAATAATCATAAAATATTAATTGCTGATGATGACGTCAATATCATCGCCAGTTTGAAATATATTTTATCAGAAGAAAACATCGATATTATTGCCATGACTAGGCCAGAAGCGGTGCTCGACAATTTACGCAGTGGCTGTGTTGACCTCGTGTTAATTGATATGAATTTTCAAAAGGACACTACTTCAGGCGCTGAAGGCTTAAAGCTAGTTGATGAAATAAGAAAATTTGATGACAAGTTACCGATCATTGTCATGACGGGTTGGGCAACCATAGACATCGCTGTTGATGCTATGCGAGCCGGTGCAAAAGATTTCATTCAAAAGCCATGGAATAATGAGCGAGTCATTAGTGCCATCAACACCCAAATAAAGTGTGCAAAAACAGACAAAAAGCTGCAGCGTCTTAGCCAGGAAAATAGATTGTTAAGCAGCCAGTCATTTCCTGAGTCAAAAGAGCATATTATTGCTGCATCACCGGCCATGCAGCAATTGTTAGCCACGTTAGAGGACTTGGCAAAAAGTGATATGAGTATCTTGTTAACGGGCGATAATGGAACGGGTAAAAGTATGCTTGCGTCATACGTACATAACCTGTCTCCTCGCATGGACAACTCGTTTGTACCCGTGAATATGGGAGCGATACCAGAAAGCTTATTTGAAAGCGAAATGTTTGGCCATGTAAAAGGTGCGTTCACAGACGCTAAAGAAAACCGTGTGGGTCGATTTGAAATGGCTGAACAAGGTACGCTGTTTTTAGATGAACTGGCTAACATACCTCTAATCCAGCAGGCAAAATTGCTAAAAGTGTTAGAAGACAAAAAATTCGAAACTGTGGGCAGCAGCAAATCGCAAACAGCTGATGTGCGTATTATTTCTGCCACTAACAGCGACCTCCCCAAAGCCATTAGTGAGCAAACATTTCGACAAGATTTGTTTTACCGTTTAAATACTATTCAGTTACGCGTGCCATCGTTACATGAACGCATCGAGGATATAGAACCTCTGGCTCAATATTTTTTGCAATTATATGCAGTAAAATACAATCTGCCGGTGCCTAATTTATCTGCAGATGCGTTAAGTAAATTACAACAATATAGGTGGCCTGGAAATATCCGCGAACTAAGCCACTTAATGGAAAAGTTATTATTTACCTGCAAAAAGGCAACCATTACTGGGCGAGATTTATTACTTGAAGAGGCCGTCAGTGGCTCTCAATCGTTTATTGATAATGAGTTGTCACTGGACGAAATCGAACAACAAGCCCTTATCAATAGGCTCAAATATTATTCGGGTAATGCTACCGAAACAGCTAAATCTCTAGGCTTAAGTCGCAGTGGTTTTTATCGACGCATGAGTAAATATGGACTGGATTAAGCAACTAAAAAAATCATTAGTGCACAGGAATAACATCCAGCATAAAGATGATCACAGTTATTTGGCCCTTGTAATGTGCGTTCCTTGTTTATTACTGACCAGCATTTCTTTATATGTTGCTAGTGTCTCAAGCTATCTGATTGCTTTCATTAATATCGTTCTATCTTTATTGGCGGTTTTTGTAGTGGTGAGCAGCAGGCAGCGTTCAGAACAACAAATCCGCACATTATCCAATATATTAGAAGCAATGATCGATGGTGACTATAGTTTGAGAGGTCGGTTGCAGCACAATCAAGCTTTTCAGGAATTGCTTGGCAGTGTCAACAGTTTAGCCGAAACACTTTCCCAGCATAAAATTGAAGCAAAAGAGAGTCGCTTATTACTCGAAAAAATAATGCAACAAATGGATGCCATGGTGCTTGCAGTAGATGATCAAGGGTTTATTGTCATGGCAAATGATTCAGCACAAAAGCTGCTAGTGGGTAAGCAACATTTCCCTAAAAAACTACAACAGATAAAACTCCTTGAACTTGAATTGGGAGAAGCCATTAGTCTAGCCAACAGTGGCATTATTGAATTTAATCATCACACACTTGGCGGTGAACATTTTCTGTTTAAAGAGACCTTTTTAAGTGACGGTAAACAACATCAACTGTATTTAATTACCAGTGCTGAGAGATTATTAATAGAAAAGGAACGAAAAGCTTGGCAAAGCTTATTTCGAGTCTTGAGTCATGAAATGAATAATTCGTTGACGCCTATTGCTGGCATAAGCCAAGCGATGAAACAAAAATTGCACGACCAAAACAAAGTATTAAATAGAACGTCATTATATGAAGGGGCCAATATTATTAATGAGCGTGCAGTTGCACTTAGCGCATTTATTGCTAGTTATAGCCAACTCTCACATTTATCACTGCCCAATAAAACTAAATTTAATCTTAATCTTTTAGTGATAAAACTCGGCAAATTATTCACTGATTGCCAACTACAATTTTCACAGCATTCGGTTACTACTAAGCAGATGCTAATTTGGGCAGATAAGAGTCAATTAGAACAAGTATTCATCAATATTTTCAAGAATGCTGATGAAGCCATGGAGCAGCAAACTAAGGTGATTGAAATTGACTATCACCTAGATGAAAAACACCTACATCTGCTCATTAGTGACCAAGGCGTGGGCATTGCCAATACAGATAACTTGTTTGTACCTTTTTATAGTACCAAACCTAAAGGTAGTGGCATCGGATTATCACTGTGTCGCCAAATTATGTTTAATCATGGGGGCTGCATAACGTTAAGAAATAGAAAAGATGTTCCGGGTGCACAGGCGGTTATCTCTTTTCCTTTATAATTAGAAATCTTTTGACCTTAGGTTAACTTGAGGTTTCATGCTGTGTCTGAAATCTAATCATTTACAAATACAAAATCATAAAAATATTCATTAGCAGATAAGAATGTTACCAATAGATGCAGTTATAAGCGTGACTCGACCTAAGGATAACTGAGAACAAATAACAAAAATGTATGCACACGGACTTGGGTTCCAGGTCAATGATGGTTTTGATGGTCATGGCGACTTTAGTGGTCGTATGCTTGGTAACACCAAACATCATTATCACTTGGAATTTACTGAACACAGCAAATAGAAAGCTGGCCGAGGGCTCACATTATAGGATCTTTTAGTTTACTAGCTTCCTACTTTCCTAGTTTATTACTTTACTAATGATGTTGAGTTTGCTGAGGCTATCGATAAAATATCCAGCTCTGGTTTTAGAAAGGTCAACTCGTCCAACCCATATTGGTATGGTGGCCCTCAAACATTTGAAGATGTGTATGGTTATAGAGTTGTAATCAATAATGGTGCAAGTCCATTCTAAATATTACATAACAATATTTGTTGTGCGTTATGCTTTAAACTGATTGTCCGGTGACTAGATGAATGTTGGTTTAGGTTTTTAAATTTTCACCCTATGCATATTCACAAGGGTACTGAAAACATTAAAAATATAACTTAATTAGCCCTACAATGTATTATACCAATATCTAACGAACTAAAAGGCTTGTGTAGCCGTAATTTTGGTTCAACTTTATTTTTCATCATTTATAGGAACCAATATGCATTTTTGGCGTTGGGTGTGGACATTTTTGTTTTGTTTGACAGTTGTCAGTGTGTTCGGTTTTGTGAAGTTTAATCAAATCAAAGCAGCCATTGCTTTTGGCGAGTCTTTTCCTGAACCAAGTGAAACAGTGCGCAGCATAATAACAGAGCAGAGTCAGTGGCAATCCAACATCAATGTTATGGGAGAAATTGTGGCTACCCGAAGCTTAGATGTGCGTAATGAATTAGCAGGAATTGTTAGTAAAGTTGGCTTTAATTCAGGTGGTAATGTTGCTAAAGGCGACGTACTACTACAATTCGATGTAGCGAATGAAGAAGCACAACTTGAAGCGTTGATAGCTCAAGTTAGTATCGCACAGTTGGACGTTAACCGCTTTGCAGAATTGATAAAAAGCAATGCCTCTAGTCGTGACCAACTTGATAAAGCAATAGCACAACTGACTATATCCAAGGCTAATGTAAGGGCATTACAGACTGTTATTGCCCAAAAAACTATTATCGCCCCATTTGATAGTGTGGCGGGATTACATCAACTTGAGGTTGGCAGCTATTTGTCTGCCAACACGCAGATAACCAGATTAGTTAACGTTGGTGATGAAGTATGGGTTGATTTTTCAATACCACAAGAACATACAAATTTGTCAAAGAATGATTGGATTAAGCTGAGTTCGGCAAGTTTATCAACTGAATCTCATCAGGCAAAAATTATCGCATTCAGCCAAGAGATTGATGTGAATTCTAGAAATTTACGGGTCCGCGCTTTATGGTCTAAAGTGCCAAAATTGATCAAACCTGGTGCATTGCTAAAAGTTGATTTGCCTATCGGTGATATGCAGCGTGTGGTGCGTTTGCCGAATGTAGCGGTACGTTATGATGCTTTTGGTAGTTATATTTTTGTGCTAGATAAAGATGACAACGGTGATTGGCGAGCAACACGTCAGAGCATCGAAGTGTTAGGCAGTGAAGGTAAAACAACCATTGTTGCCTCAGACTTCAGCTTGGGTAAGAACATCGCTACAATTGGCTCATCTAAGCTGAGGGCAGGGAGCTTAGTCAAAATAAAATCGGGGATAGCCACCGATGAGTGATGTGAAGGGCGAAGTATTGGTCAGTGAAGAAGATACTAAACCTTCGATTATGGATGTATTTTGTCGTCGCCCAGTGGTCGCCATTGTTTTATCATTAGTTTTAGTGCTGGTGGGTATTCGTGCCTCTATAGACTTGCCTGTTTTGCAGTTCCCGAAAATCGCCAGTGCTTCGTTAGTCATCACCACGCCATACATAGGCGCATCCGCTGATGTGGTTCAGGGCTTTATTACCGAACCGATTGAAAGAGCCGCTGCTTCCGTGCCCGGTATTGATTATATAGACTCAAATACAACACTGGGTTTAAGTACGGTGAACGTGTGGTTGAAGCTAAATGAAGACAGCACAAACGCCTTAGCAGAATTATCCTCACGTCTTGACCAAATTCGTTTTGAATTACCTGAGGGTGCGGAAGACCCATCTGTCGAGGTCGTTAGAGCGGATCGACCCTTTGCCGTGTTTTATCTCAACGTCAATTATGATGAAAAAAATGCAGGCATGTCGCGTTTGGAAATAACCGATTATTTATCTAGGCGTGTAGTGCCAAATTTGTCCACCATTATTGGTGTGCAAAGAGTCGGGTTAGAAGGCAGTCGTGCTCCTGCAATGCGCATATGGTTAGATACACAAAAAATGGCTGCGTTTAATGTTGCCGCTGATGACGTGGCAGATGCACTTCGCAATAACAATCTTATTGCAACCATAGGCTCCAGCGAAAATAGTCAGCAACGTATCGCCCTGATGACTGATAGCTCTTTGAGCAATGTAGAAGCATTTAAACAAATCATTGTTCGTCAAGTGGACGGTGCACAAATTCGTATCAATGATATTGCAAAAGTGGAGTTGGGCGAAGATGAAGGGCAAGCAACAGCGCGCCTAGATAAAAAGACCACAGTATTTTTATCCATATGGCCACTGCCCGGTGCAAACGAAATTGCTATTGGTGACAGGCTGTATGACAAGCTTGAGCAAATCAACCAAACCCTGCCTCAAGGCATGTCTATAACCAGCGGTTTTGATGGCACGCTTTACATGCGCAATGCATTAAAAGAAATTTTTATTACCTTAGCTGAGACTATTATTCTGGTGGGTATAGTGGTGGTGGTTATGATGGGATCTTTTCGCACTGCATTAGTGCCGCTTATTACCATACCCATCTCTATTTTGGGTGCCATTGCCGCCATGACACTTATGGGATTTACCCTTAACTTATTAACCGTATTAGCGATTGTATTGTCGGTAGGCTTAGTGGTGGACGATGCCATAGTGGTAGTAGAAAATGTGGCAAGGTATATGCGAAGCGGCATGAGTCGCATGCAAGCTGCGCTCATCAGTTCACGTCAATTGTTAGCCCCAATTATAAGTATGACCATCACCTTAGCCGCGGTTTATGCCCCTATTGGTTTATTGTCAGGCTTAACCGGGGCATTGTTTAAAGAATTTGCTTTTACACTTGCGATTGCTGTTTTGATCTCAGGTTTTGTTGCCGTAACGTTATCTCCTATAATGAGTGCCTATGCCTGTCCCCAAGGTGGCAAAGAAGGTAAGTTCACTCTCAAAATCAATGGTCTTTTTGAACAACTGCAACAGTGGTACGGCGGGGTGTTAGTACGGACAATTGATTTTAAAGCACAAATTCTCTCAGGCGCAGTGTTTTTGGCCTTGTTGAGCGTGCCATTTTATTTATTTTCACTCAAAGAACTCGCGCCTACCGAAGACCAATCTAGTATCACAGTTATTATCGAAGCAGCACCAGAGTCATCTTTGCAATACACCACTAAGCATATGGACGACGTGGTTGATGTAATGAATCAGCTCAATGGTGGTAAGTTTATGTGGCAGATTATTAGCCCTGTTGGGGCATTCGGTGGCGTTGAGTTTGTACCCTTAAGTGAGCGTGAATCGGGTGTGCAAGATATGTTTTGGCAGGCCTTTTCACAACTGTCAACGGTACCCGGATTAAAGGCGTTTCCAGTACTGGACTCAGCTCTGCCAACTTCAGGTAATTTTTCGGTAGAGATGGTGGTTTTGAGCACTGAGCCCTATGAAAACATGAAAATTTATGCCGACAAAATGGTGGCCGCGGCATTGGCCAGTGGTAAGTTTTTATTCGCCGAAACTGATTTGAAAATTGACTTGCCACAAGCTCGATTTATATTAGACCGTCAACGGATAGCCGATTTAGGCATGGACTTGGCAAGTGTTAGTCGTCAATTAGATGTGATGTTGTCAGGCAATCTTATTAATCGCTTTAATAAAGACGGCCGTGCTTATCGCGTGATAGCTATGGTAGATGAGCAACAACGGGTCAACCCAGATGCCATCTTAAATCTACAGATACGCACGCCAAGTGGTTCGCTGGTTGCTGTGCGTTCAATTGCAAAACTAGAGACACAAGTTTCACCAAGAGTGTTAGTAAAATTTCAGCAAAAAAATGCGTTCCGTATCTATGGAGAAGTGATCCCCGGCACTACCAAAGAGCAGGGACTTAGGGCTCTAGAGCAAGCCGGTGCCCAGCTTTTACCCCAGAGTTATAATATCGACTATGCGGGTGAGTCTAGGCAACTTCGTATTGAGGGCAACAGTCTTGAAGGCGTGTTATTGGTTGCTTTGGTATTTGTGTTTTTGGTTTTGGCTATTCAGTTTAATAGTTTTCGCGACCCTTTGGTGGTGTTATTGGGTTCAGTGCCGTTGGCACTCGCAGGCGCCATGATGTTTACGTTTCTTGATTTCACCACTATCAATATTTATTCCCAAGTGGGGTTTATTACGCTGGTGGGACTGATCGCAAAAAATGGCATTCTGATTGTGGAGTTTGCTAACCATATGCAGATGCAGGGGTACACCAAGCTACAAGCTATCCAAATGGCCGCACAAACACGATTACGCCCAGTGCTTATGACCACTGCCGCCACAGTACTTGGGCATTTCCCGTTAGTATTGGTGACAGGTGCGGGTGCCGAGGCCAGAAACAGTATTGGCATAATTTTGGTTGCGGGCATGTTGGTGGGGACTTTGTTTACGCTTTTAGTACTGCCAAGCGTATATATGGTGTTAGCGTCAAATCGTGAAAAAGCCAAACTGATAACCTGATTTAGAGCAAAGCATCACAGTAGATGACATAATATTGAACTACTTCTAGTTCAATTAACGCATAACCATTGTATAAAGGTATTTTTTGATTGATATGTTGATATGAATAATCATATTGATAATTCAAATGGAGAATACACGACTCAACTGAACACTAGTCAAAGTCAGCACTAATAAAAGAGCAGAACGAGGTTATAAGCTTTAGCGGGTGTTAAGGTCATTACAGGTTGATACGGTTTGATACGGGTAAATACTTATAGTTTCATAAAGTACATCCACCTACATCAGCAGTCACTTTTGATGCGGCAATGGTTGCTTGCTGCATTGAAGCGCTAATGTCCCAGGTTTTAAGGTATTGCGCAACGAAGTGTGCCTGATAACAATCACCACAACCCGTTGTATCTATCACGTCTTCAACCTCAATGGCTGGGCACTCAAAAATGATACCCTTGTGAAAAGCCACACTTCCATGTTCACCGAACGTGAGTACAAATATAGTTTTGCTTCGTTTTGACCTAACGTGAAATATTTCTCTCATGGTTTCATCAGCACTTGAAAAGAATATATCAAGCTTATCTATGTATTCTTGCCATTTTGAAAAGTCACGCTGTTGATTAAAATCTACTGCAATTATAAAATTTTGAAGCTGTTTTAAGTCCAATAGTTGTAACAAATTCGGTTCCCACAAAGTTGTCATTACCGCGTCCATTTTTGAAATCAGCTCAGTATCCCTATCACCTAATACTAAATCGCCAGAAACGCCTGCATTCCAAGAGCCGTTTTCAAAAAATCTGTCGCCTTGTTTATCTATCTGAATAACATGATTGGCGGTATCACCTTTCACCTGATACAAATGCTCCGTATTAATATGGAGATTGTTGATACTGTTCAAGATTGTACTGGCATAAACATCCGTTCCAATCAGGCCCATCAAGAAAACTTCAACATCATCTCTAAAAGATAAATGTGCTGAAATGTTCAGCGCCTCGCCACCTGGCGCTATTACTTCTTTTTGCGGATATACGTCTACACAACTTGTGCCAAGCGCTAAAATCTTCATCCTTTTCCCTTTTGTTAAGTAAGTGAGGGCTAATGTCTCCTGATTTAATATCTACCGCGGATCAACAAATTAGTAAATATTCCATTTGTTAAACCCTATCATTATTAATACGTTATATATTAGTGGAATATTGTTAATAACAGTGTCTGATGAAGCGTAACAAACCGTTGTCGTGTTGCTGGAATTGTATCCGCAAATGAAGTTAACAGCAGTAGATGTTATTTGATTTTAAATCTTCAATAAGTATTTTCATCTTCATTAAACTAAAAACAGCAATCACAGTTTCGTTGAGTTTTTGTTATTTTACTTATCATTAAATTAAAGACATTTGTTGGGTTAGGTTAACGATAAATGCTTTTAGGTTAACGATAAATGCTTTTAGGTTAATGTCTGCATTTGTAATGGTCAAGTAATCCTGTAGGAACTTTAAGCCGCATTGAGTAGCATTTGTCTTTTTAGTGCTGGTGCAATATTTCCAATGGCTGAGTTGATCCTTTTATTGTTGTAATATCGAATATAATAGTCAACGGATGACACTACCGCTTGATGATGAATAAAAAACAGCCCTTGTTGTACATTTGAGGTTGCTTTCACTACACCATTTTCAGTAACAAACCAACATTCAATATAGGTTTTGCCTTGGCGTTCGATGTGCCGAGCTGTAAGAATAAATCCCTCAAAGGAGACTTGCATAAGTAGCGGTTCTATAAATTGAAGTGACGGCAAGGTAAGGGTAATTGTAAAAGATAGCAAGCAGGAACAAAGCATCTTCAGGTTTGGATTCGCAGTACAACTGTCTGTCTAAACCTGAAGATTGACAATTGTACTAAATCAG
>JAWUXU010000026.1:0-31284 GCA_034111145.1 Paraglaciecola sp. | reverse complement strand
CAGCTACTCTCAATTTGTTTACATATATTAAAAAGGTAATAAATGATGAACATCAATATATTTGAGGATATTGGGGGACAAGCAGCTGTTGACGCTGCTGTTGATATCTTTTATCGAATAGTATTGAGTGATGAGAGCATCGCTTCATTTTTCGATGATACTGTTGATATCGATCATGACGCTCAATTTGTTGATCAGAAAAGTCACCTGACGAAGTAATTTTATGTGCATCATCATTACATGACTAAATAAATACGAGCGGCCCATGCACCATTAGCAGAATGAGGCCTAAATAAAATTACCTTGCTGTCATCTATGGTGCTTTCTATTTTTCAACAAAAGCTCTTTCAACCACGTAGTCTCCTTGCACACCTTTTTTAGGACTTTCTCTAAAGCCTATTTCATCAATAATGGCGCACGTTTCTTTCAACATGGATGGGCTACCACACAACATGACGCGATCAAATTCTGGGTCAAGTTCGGGTATGCCAATATCGTGATATAACTTTCCTGTTCTCATTAAATCAGTAATTCGACCCTGATTTTTATATGGCTGACGAGTAACACTCGGATAGTAAATAAGCTGATCAGTAATCATTTCACCAAGATACTCGTGCTTAGGGAGGTCTTCGGTTATGATTTTATTGTATGACAATTCATCGATAAACCTAACACCATGAAACAGAATAACTTTTTCGAAGCGTTCATAGGTTTCAGGGTCTTTGATAATACTTAAAAAGGGAGCCAGTCCTGTTCCAGTACCGATTAATAGCAAATTTCTGCCATCGCGTAAATCGTCGATAACCAATGTGCCCGTTGGTTTACCACCGATAATGACCTCGTCACCAACAGTTAAGTGTTGCAACTTAGATGTGAAGGCACCGCCTTCTACTTTAATGCTGAAAAACTCTAAATAATCCTCATGGTTTGCACTAACGATACTATAGGCACGCAAGATTGGCCTCTTCTCTTCTTGCTCTAGGCCAATGATAATATATTCACCATTTCTAAAGCGAAGGCTTTGACTACGCGTCGTTTTAAAAGAAAAAAGTGTGTCATTCCAATGAACGACATCAATGACTTTTTCGGGATTGAATTTTCTGAGCATAGTTTATCCTTTAGTCTGCTTATTTTATTTCTTTACCAGCAGCTTGTAGGTCTGCATGGTAGCTTGAACGCACTAATGGGCCAGATGCAGCATGAGTAAAGCCAATTTCTTTTGCGATAACACCCAATTGATCAAATTCTGCTGGTGGAACATAACGTTTCACTGCCAGATGATGCTTACTGGGTTGCAAGTATTGCCCTAAAGTGAGCATCTCTACATTATGTTCACGCAAGTCATGCAATACTTCGGTGATTTCTTGAATAGTTTCACCAAGACCCAGCATCAGACCCGATTTAGTGGCTACCTGTGGATGCATGACTTTAAAGCGACGTAACAACTCCAGTGAATTTTTATAATTAGCGCCGGGTCGCACTTCTCGGTACATATGTGGAGCAGTTTCAAGGTTATGATTAAACACATCAGGCGGTGCCGTACTTAAAATGTCGAGTGCTTTGTCCATCCGTCCTTTGAAGTCAGGAACCAAAATTTCGATTTTTATATTGGGTACTTCCCTACGGATAGCATTAATGCAGTCTACAAAATGTTGAGCCCCGCCATCACGCAGATCATCTCTGTCGACTGATGTAATGACCACATACTTTAATTTCATATCGCGGATTGTTGCTGCTAATTTTTCAGGCTCTTCAGCACTGACTGGTAAGGGTCTGCCATGCGCTACATCACAGAATGGACAGCGGCGCGTGCAAATAGCGCCAAGGATCATAAAAGTAGCTGTTCCATGGTTAAAGCATTCGTGTAAATTAGGGCATGAAGCTTCTTCGCAAACTGAGCTTAAATTATGTTTTCGCATAGCTTGTTTAATTTGATCTACCTTAGCCGTGTTGCTGGGTAGTTTTATTTTTAGCCAACTAGGCTTTTTTAATGTTGTTTCTTTCTCACTAGTGATTATTTTTACTGGAATAAAAGCCAACTTATCAGCATTACGTAGCTTTTCACCGGCGACATATTGTGATTGTTTTATATTACTCATGATATTGGTGAACCCTCTTCATTCTCAACGCTTTACTGTCAAATTTCATTAAAATTGACTTAATTTATGGCCAAAATGGCCTCCCAGTATTTTATATTTTATATTTATAATTTATGAGGTCCCTGATTATGTTGCCGGCAGCATCGTTTCTAAACTGTCAATGGCATGCACTGGTGCACCTGGTCCAGACATCAGTGGCGCGATGGCAGAGAGTACTAACTTGTGTTTAGCCAGCATTTTTTTCCCTGCAAATTCTTTGGATGTTACAATAAGACTAAAATGCCCTGCGCCCATATTGTTAACTATGACTTGTGCGTCAGACATTTTATTGACAATGTTTTCTTGGATGGTCTCATTAATATTCATGTGATTATTCCTATTTAATGAATGGGATTTATCTGATCATTCAGGAGGAGATTATTGTTTTGTTTACGCAGGATTAAGGTTAACTTCCTTCGGTTCAATTCATCATTTGCACAATGGGCAGCTTGGCCATTGTGCACAGACAGACAATGCCGCTAGTATTTCTGGGTTAGGTAATATACCAAAATAAAAAAATACTCAGGGCAAGGCATTAACTATATTTATTGCGATAATACAGAACACGAATTGAAGTTTTTTTGCGTACCTTCCATAAAATTGGCAGTGGCATCACTATTAATGTGCCATTCCATTTCTTTCATAATATTCAAACGTGCCAACTAACAACATATTGTTTCTAATTAACAATGAAAATTTTCCTTAGCTGTATTGCTTGGCAACGTGTAATATTTTTTTGACCATGGCACGTAGGCCATTACCTCGCATAGAACTTAAGTGACTGAATAAATCAATCTCGGTAAAGAACGCTTCAATATCAAAGTCAGCTACTTTCTGAGGTGTTTTTTTATTAAATACACTGAGTACAATGCTAGCTAGCCCCTTAACAATTTGGGCTTCACTGTCGACCGCCATCAAAAGAAGACCATTTATCTCATCGTATTCGCACACTAGCCATACTTGACTTTGACAGCCGACTATAATGTTTTCGTCAGTTTTAAATGATTCGGGTAGTCTAGGAAGTTCCTTACCAAGGTCTATTATATAACGGTAACGGTCCTCCCAATCATCAAAGAAACACAGAGTATCCGCAATATCTTCAGACTTGATTTTAGTGCCAAAAGGGCTATCTGATAAGTGGCTGATAAGCAGGTTATTCATCAAAATAACCCCATCTCTAATTGTGCCTCTTCCGTCATCATCTCTCGACTCCATGGCGGGTCAAGTACAAGGTTGACTTTTACACTTTCTACATTAGGTACTAGTCCCACTTTATATTTGACATCTTCTACTAATACCGGGCCCATGCCGCAAGCAGGCGCTGTTAACGTCATTGAAATTACTACGCCATTACCCTCGATTTTACAGTCGTATATCAAACCTAAGTCAACAATACTGACGGGCATTTCTGGGTCGTAAACAGCAGATATCGCCTTCCATACATTACTTTCGCTCACCGTTTCATCAACTGGAGCCTCAAACTCTAAAACGATAGGTTCAAACCCAAGTGCATCGGCATCAGTACCATCAATTCGTGCCATATTACCGTTAACAAGAACGGTATACGATCCACCTAGTGATTGGCTGAGGGTGACAAATGTATCTTTTTTTATAATGATAGGAGTGCCGTCTGGCACAAGTAACGCTGGACACTCTCTAATCACTACAATTATTTTCTTTTGCATATCAGTCTTCAGTTTATTCAGTTAAATCATCACAGTGAAAAGCTTTCACCGCAACCGCATTCAGCTGTGCTATTAGGATTGATAAATTTGATGACTTGGTTCAATCCGTCAGTAATACAATCAATTTCAGTGCCATTGACAAAAGGCAAGGCTTCTTGAGTGACGTATAAATTTAAATTATCGTCTTTGATAACAACTAAGTTCTCATCGGTGCTGAGTTCGTCGATAAAATCCAACACATATTTAAAACCATTACAGCCACTTTTTTTCACTGAAAAACACAGACCAATCGCCTTTTGATGTTGGATTTTTTTAGACAGGAAAACACGTGCGCTATCACTCAAAGTTACACTGGGTTTATTTGGTTCAAAAGTCATTACAGTCATAATAAAATCACCCTTGTTATTGTCATTTGTTTAGTTATAAAAAGGTTCTAACTTTAGTTAAAGCGGCAAATAACATTTCCACTTCTTCTTCCGTGTTATAAAGAGAAAACGATGCGCGCACCGTGCCTGGAATACCAAGTTCATTCATCAGCGGCATCGTGCAATGATGACCTGTTCGCACAGCAACACCTTGCTGATTAAGAAGTGTACCCACATCGCTTGGATGTGCATCACCGAGCAAAAAAGAGAAAATAGCCATCTTGTTTTTCGCGGTACCATAAAGCTTGATATCGTCCATATCTTGAGCTAATTCTATACAATAATTAATTAATCGCTGTTCGTGTGCTAGTGCGCCTGCTCGGTCAATGCCATTAATGTAATCGATGGCGGCTGATAGTCCTATCACACCTGCAATATTTGGCGTACCTGCTTCGAATTTATAAGGTAATACATTCCATGTCGATTCTTGAAAAGTGACCGTTTGGATCATTTCTCCACCCGTTTGAAAAGGGGGCAGTGCTTCGAGTCGTTCCTCTTTACCGAACATCACTCCAACACCCGTAGGGCCAAATAATTTATGTCCTGAAAACACATAAAAATCGCAATCCAGCTGCTGCACATCAACATAATCATGACCAATAGCTTGTGCGCCGTCTATTACTGTAATCGCACCTACTTGCTGTGCACAGCTCACGATTTCCTTAACATCATTAATAGTGCCTAATGCGTTGGACACATGTGTCATGGCGACAATAGCCGTTCTTTTATTAAGTAATTCCTTATACATTGAGACGTTCAGCTCGCCTTTCTCATTTATCGGAGCCACCACAATTTTTGCGCCGCTGCGCTGCGCTGCCATTTGCCAAGGGACAATGTTGGCATGGTGCTCCATGGCCGAAATAATAATTTCATCACCTGGTTTTAAATGACTTTGCGCTAGTCCAGAAGCGATCATGTTGATTGCTTCTGTTGTGCCTCTGGTCCAAATTATTTCATGACAATGTTTTGCATTGATGAAGTGTTGTACGCTACTTCTTGCGTTTTCAAATAGCTCAGTGGCATTGTCACTTAGAGTGTGAGCACCTCGATGCACATTAGCATTGGTATGGCTATAAAACTGGCCAATAGCATCAATCACAACCTGAGGTTTTTGAGTCGTTGCCGCATTATCCAAATAAATTAAAGGTCGACCTTTAATTTTCTGATCTAATACGGGGAAGTCTTGCCGGACTTTTGCAATATCAAATGTGTTGTCTTGGTTAACTGCGGCTATTGAGGACATTATTAATTTTCACCTTCAGATTGTAATGAGGAAAATAAACTAGATAAACGGTCAGTAACATATTCTCGGACACTGTTTTCTGTCAGTTGTTCGACGATTTCGGCAATAAAGGCCAGGCTCAATAGTCGTTTAGCTTCGCCTATTGAAATTCCTCTAGATTGCAAATAGAAGAGTGCCTCTTTATTAATTTGACCCACGGTTGCGCCATGTGAGCATCTTACATCATCAGCATAAATTTCCAGTTCTGGTTTAGTATATATGGTGGCAAGATTTGACAACAAAAGGTTTTTGTTACTGAGTTCGGCTAATGTTTTTTGAGCATCTGGATGAATATGAATACGGCCATTGAACACCGCATTTGCTTGGTTATCGACTAACCCTCGAAAAATCTCATTACTGGTGCAATTGGGTGCGATATGTTCCATGCAGGTATGATTATCGATGGTTTGCTTGTGACGACCATAGAAACTTCCTCGAACATCTGTACTGGCGTGCTCACCCTGTAAAGCTACCGTAAGGTCATTCCGTTTTAGTTTAGAAGCCATGCTGATTTGATGTTGTTGATAAGTGCTATGGCGACCTTGTTTTACACGATGACTGCATATGCTTGTTACACTTTCATCAAGTTGCAGACGGCTATGAGTAAAATGTGCGTTTTCACCCACAAAACATTCAATCACGGTATTAACCATTGCTGTATGTTTGAGTTGTGCGTCTTCATGCTCAATCAATGTAGCTTTACTACCTGTTTCAGCAATAATTAAAAATCGCATCATGTTGGTTTTTGATTGTTCACCTATCGTTAGATTCACGATGTAAAAGGGTTTGTCGACAATACAATGCTCAGGGATATGGATTAGCAAGCCGTCTTCAAGTTGCGCACTGTTTATGCTAGAAAAGTAGTCGTGAAAATAGTTATGAGTGGTATCTAAGTGATCGATAATTATCTGTTGCTGCGCTGCGTCAGCTTCAGAGAACAAGACACTGTAAGGATTGCTATCAAGGTCCGACAATTCACTAACAAACACGCCATTTACAAAAACCAAGCGGTATGCTTCTAGACCGTCTATCAAAGACTGCGAAAGTAATTTATCTGTATCATCTACACTTTTTGAATCAAGATCCTTTATGGTTTGTACGTCAAGTTGATCATTAACTAGTAATTTATCAAGGTTCAAATACTTCCAGTCTTCGGTCTTTCTTGTTGGTAATTGCAGCGCAGTTAAACGTTCACTCGCTGCATCACGAATACCTTGCAACCAAGTATTTTTAAGAGGTTGCTGAGCGTAGGTAAATTGAGTTTTTATTGGTGATAGATTATTCATAGTTAAACCCTAATTGGATTTGCTGTTTGTTCAGTTCCACTGTCTAACCAAGCGTAGCCTTTGTCCTCGAGCTCTAATGCCAGCTCACTTCCACCAGATTTAACAATTTGTCCGTCGGCCAATACATGCACAAAATCAGGTTGAACGTAATCTAACAATCTTTGGTAGTGAGTAATCAATATAAATGAGCGGTCGGGACTGCGTAATTTATTGATGCCATCTGCCACCACTTTAAGGGCATCTATATCTAAACCTGAGTCGGTTTCATCAAGTAGGCATAACTTCGGCTCTAACATAAGCATCTGCATAATTTCATTACGCTTTTTCTCGCCACCTGAGAATCCTTCGTTGACTCCGCGCTTTAGAAAGTCGGTATTTAGGTCAACAAGCTTACATTTTTCACGTGCCAGTTTCATAAACTCAACAGCACTTAAAAGGGGCTTGTTCTGGTGAGTGTAGAGGCACTCAAGTGATGTTTTTAAAAATTCAAGATTACTCACCCCAGGGATTTCAACCGGATATTGGAATGCCAAAAAAATGCCTTCCCGTGCACGAGTTTCTGGGTCTAGGGCTAATAAATCTTTGCCTTCAAAGATGACGGTACCATCGGTCGCTTCATAGTTTTCTCGACCTGCTAGTACATTTGACAATGTACTTTTTCCGCTCCCATTTGGACCCATGATTGCATGGATTTCTCCTGGTTTAACTTCAATATTTAACCCTTTGAGAATTTCTTTACCGTCAATATTGGCTTTCAAATTTGTGACTTTTAGCATCTATAAACCTTTATATATTTTTGTAACGTTTTTATTAGCGTTCTACTACGCCTGATGTCTGTATGATTTAATTGTAATTCTTCGAGCAACTCTGCAAGCACTTTATCCAATTACACTATCCAACAGCACCTTCGAGGCTGATTTCTAGAAGTTTTCCGGCTTCAACAGCAAACTCCATTGGTAACTCTTTGAAAACTGATTTACAGAAGCCATTAACGATCATTGATACTGCTTTTTCAGGATCGATGCCTCGTTGTTGACATAAAAACAACTGATCTTCACTGACTTTCGATGTTGTCGCTTCGTGTTCAACTATCGCACTGGGATTTTTGCTAACAATATAAGGGAAAGTATGTGCAGCGCATTTATCACCTATTAAAAGTGAATCGCATTGTGTGAAATTACGTGCGCCTTCTGCTTTTGGTGACATACTGACTAATCCGCGATAGGTATTAGATCCTTTCCCAGCTGAAATGCCTTTTGAAATAATTGTGCTGCGAGTATTACGACCCATATGGATCATTTTAGTACCAGTATCCGCTTGTTGTGCGTGCCTTGTTAAGGCAACTGAATAAAACTCACCCACACTATTGTCGCCAAGTAATACTATGCTTGGATATTTCCATGTAATAGCGGAGCCTGTTTCAACTTGAGTCCATGATATTTTTGCGTCGGTATGGCAGATGCCACGTTTAGTGACAAAATTGTAAATACCTCCTTTACCGTTTTCATCCCCTGGATACCAGTTTTGAACGGTTGAATATTTAATTTGTGCACCTTCTAAAGCGACTAACTCAACGACTGCCCCGTGCAGTTGATTTTCGTCTCGTGTTGGTGCGGTGCAGCCCTCGAGATAACTGACATAACTGCCTTCATCAGCAATAATTAATGTTCTTTCAAACTGTCCAGTATTCATTTCATTGATGCGGAAATAAGTCGACAATTCCATCGGACACCTAACACCTTTAGGAATATAAACGAACGAACCGTCACTAAATACAGCGCAGTTTAGAGCCGAATAGTAGTTATCAGTAACAGGCACCACAGAGCCCAAGTACTTTTTAACCAATTCAGGATGCTCGATGACCGCTTCTGAAAGGGAGCAAAAAATCACACCAGACTCAGCAAGCTTTTCTTTAAAAGTAGTGATGATAGAAACGCTATCAAACACTATGTCAACAGCCACTCCAGCCAGCATTTCTTGCTCATGCAATGGAATACCTAGCTTTTCGTAGGTACGCAGTAGTTCAGGGTCGACCTCGGCCAAGCTTTTAGGCGCATCTTCCTGACTTTTAGGACTTGAGTAATAAGCGATAGAGTTGAAATCAATTTCTGGATAATTGACATGCGCCCATTTTGGACGTTCCATTTTTAACCATTTTCGATAAGCACTTAACCGCCATTTCAACATGAATTCTGGTTCATTTTTCTTGGCTGAAATTTTCCGGATGACATTTTCATCTAACCCGGGATCAAATGTTTGCATTTCAACATCAGTTACAAAGCCAGCGTCATAGCCGGAATTAATACGTTCATCAATAACACTGGTCTCGTTCATAATGATTAACTCTCTTAATATAGTTTTAGATTTGTAAAATTAATAGCGCTGAGTCACATAGCCATTTTGTAAACTCGATTCAATCTGTGAAACCCTAACACTACAAAGGATACTAATTTAGTGTTGTATGTTAGCCTATATGGCGATTATAATCAATACAATACTAAATCAGTATGTATTGAGCATGTTTCAAAGTGGGGCTCGCGACTAGATAAGATTACTCTTAGTTTTAGTTTCATAGGCAGGATGAGGATCAATCCATTCATAATTTAATTTTGAAGTCTTGTCGAACGAAAGTCTTCCGGACTATTTACTGACTGAGTGAGAATTGGGGTAAATAAGTCATACCATTGAGGTATACTACATATTATGTTATTTCTTATTCCATATTACCATGTTTTTGAGAGAATCTATAATGATAAAAATTAGCCGCATGGCCGATTATGCGCTTTTGGTTGTATTCAAAATGCGTGGTTTCGAGGAGCTAATTACACTTCAGCGCTTGTGTGAGTTAACTAACTTGTCTCTCCCGACTATACGTAAATTGATGCGAGCACTGACGCACAGTAATTTAGTGAAATCAGTCAGGGGTCCTCATGGTGGGTATAAACTGATTACTCAATCCGATCAAACATCCATCGCAGAAGTGATTGAAGCCATTGACGGGCCAATAGCACTGACTGAGTGTGCTAAGTCAGATGGAGGTGATTGTCAAATTGCAAATACTTGTGAATTAAAAGAAAGTTGGAATATTGTCAATCGTTTGATTTCCAATGCCCTACATAATGTCACACTTGATGCAATGGGGCATATGCCTCTAGATATTAAGCACTTGAAGTAAGAACTCATAAAAGTACCCTGCCAAAACCATTAATAATTCAAAAAATTAGTAGCAGTAATCCACTCTTTATCCCAGTTCCCCAGTTCGCCAGTTCGCCAGTTCTCCAGTTTGCCAAGTTCAGAAAGGACTTTTGATTTTCCAGTATTTAATTTTATAGCCTCACTTGCTGATAATAATGTACTCATCAAAGAACATTTCATAGAGCGACTTAGGGCTAAGGTGAATTTGCCCACTCAGGGCAGATTTTCTTATTTACGTAAGTTGTTCAGCACTGATAACAATGGCTTGTGTGCACTGCACCAAAGGGCAGCTTAAACTGCTCTTTGGTGGAAAACACCAGTGTGAGGTTTTGTTATTATCATAAATGAAAAGGCCGCGTCATTGCCAAGGTGGCCTTTTTTGTAGTGGGTTAATCTCAAATTTTTACTTGAAAGAACCTGGCCACTCGGCTGCAATGAAAGTGAAGACAGTCCAAACAGCCAAATTTTGACGCATATGTTCGGGTTTCACCTTATCAAAGGTATCATCAGGGGTGTGGTGCAGATCAAAATAATCTGTTCCGTCCTGCATCAGGTTCAGAGCAGGCACTCCCAGTGCAGACAGGGGGATCATATCTGGACCGCCGCTAGTATTACCACTGCGACGACTGACGCCCAACTTACCCATCAGGCCAGCCATAGTATCAATCACATGTATGGCGTGTGGTGAGACATTGGTGGATGATTGAAGGCCGTGAATAGGACCCGCACCAAAATCAGATTCGGACCCAATCACATGGTTAGCAATGGTCCCATCTTCTTGTCTTGCTTTGGCATAAGCACGGGCACCGATCAGTCCAAGTTCTTCTGCGCCCCAAAGGATGACTCGGATGGTTCGTCGGGGACGTATTTTTGCGTTATTCTTAATAAAAGCGGCTGTGGCCATGGCGATGGCAACACCAGCCCCGTCATCAACTGCTCCTGTGCCCAGGTCCCAGCTATCTAAATGGCCGCCAATGACAACAACTTCATCAGGTAGCTCGCGACCTATAATTTCACCGATGACATTTTTGGTGACAATAGGGCCTAAATCTTTGGTTTGGATATTCAGGCGAATTTTGGGGCTGTGACCGTAACCTATCAAGCGAACCAACTGGTCCGCATCAGGGTTAGACAAAGCAACAGCAGGCACTGCCGTATAACCCATGGCCACATTTGTAGCGCCAGTATGCGGGTTACGGTGATCATCTGTGCCGATAGAACGAATGAGTAAAGCTTCTGCCCCTTTTTCTGCTGCAATCTCGTGGCCTTTACTACGGGCAATGTTTGCGGGACCGTAGCCAGCACCATTTTTAAAGCGTTGCATGCGGTTACTAATAAAGGCGATTTTTCCTTTTAAACTACCATCATCTGCTTTTTCAAGCTCAGCGTAGCTTTTGAAATGTACAATTTGGGCTTCTAATCCACCTTCAGGAGTCGATTTTGAACGACCAAGGGCTGTCACTACCATTTTCTGATAAGAAGGAAGTAAAATCTCTGCAGTTTCAAGGCCGCGGATCCAGCCATTCATTTTCACATCTTCGGTATAGACTTTATCAAACCCCAGAGCCTTTAATTTCTTAATACCCCATTCAATACCTGCTTTTTCACCTGGTGTACCAGGGTGACGTGCGCCAACTTCTGTGGTGAGGGATTTTAATATTTCATAAGCGCTATCATCGTTAATGGCCTTATCGCGAAGACTGACAGCGATATCTTTGGTCTTTTTTGAAACAGGGATAATGCTGTCATTGCTAAAAGTAGGTGCGGTCAGTATTAGAGTGGCAAAAGCTGCCATTTTAATCAGTTTCAAAGGAGTTTCCTTGTAAGTGTTTTATTTTGGAAGACAAGTCATTCTGTTTCAACCATTTGTCTAGTGCTTCCTTTGCGCTGACTATTTTGGATGTTTAGGACTAGTATATATGTGCTTAGGTTACAGAGGTTATTTGTTGAAAATCTTGTATTTTATGCTCATCTTATACTTATTTTATCTAAAACCCGTAACAATCGTAACCCTCGAGTCTTTTAGGCTTTTTATTCATATACAAAAAGTGCTCATAACCTATGGAAAAAGCAAAAGGGTTAGCATTGTAGTCTGCGTAATATTGATCCCTACCTAATTTTGCTTCGTTGATGCCGGATGCAAACCCACTTAAAAAATCGTCTCTATGATTCATTAATAAATTTGTAAGATCACCATAATTATCGACTACTTCGAAAACACCTTCATCAATGAATTTATCAAGAAGTGCTGGATTGAACGCGCCGCTATAAATTTCGGTTTCAGGGTCAAATGTAACCAATGAATTGCTGTTACCGCTGCTGGCCTCCATAAGAGAGACGAATAATTCACGTATTTTTTTTGAAATCAATTTATCAACCTTTTAAGCTTTAGGTATAGCCATTTTTTTTCTGATTTTTTAACTAGCATTCTTCGATAATACCCATTTCTTTTCTAGCTGTTTTAATCAAAATGCCAGTTTTTGGGTTTATAACCCACATAAAATTTCGGTAAACTCAGAACAGATACCCTTTGAATATTTTAAGAATAGTAAGTAAGCCTACTCGCAATGTCGAAGTTATAGCCAGAAAAAATATAAATTATTGGTTTAGGATAACTGTTTTTTTCCTTTGACAGAGTTGTGACCAGCTATATAAATAACACAGTCATTCAATTTACAAATTCAGATATAAATGATTGAACATGTCCATTATATGCTTTGTGTTATCGCCGTTATACCGCTAGCCAGCAGTTATACTAAAATACTCTTTTTTACATCAGAAAATACAAATAGACGAAATGATATCTATTATTATTTTTGCCATAAATGAACAGCAGGATGTCAAACCTTTGATGAATGAAATCCTTTATATTGATGATGATACCTTCGCTGAGCGATTGTTATGCGCAGCCAAAACTTGTCAAAGTTACGAACTTAGTTACGAACTTAGTTACGACCTTATAAACATACGTTCTGTGTCGAATAAAGTGATGCAATCCGAACAGATGTATTAAAAGCAGTAGGTAATTTGATTGAAACCTTGGATGTAGATGTACAACATTATTCTGCCGATATTCTATTGTTATTGTAAAGACCAAAACCCTGTTTCATCCTTAATAAAACATGTCGGGCCACCACAATTTTTCGATAAATTAAATATGCCAGTAAATATAGAATAAATAAAAAAGAATGGACCAGCCTATTAACTAGCCAATTGCCAAGATGCTTCTTAGTTGATCTCCTAGCAGGCCCGGTAATATCCCGAGTAAAAGTAAGCTAGTAGCAATAAAGCCGATCCAGATTTTGGTTATGTAAGCGCTCGGTGCTTGATGTATGTTAATTTTGGCTGGAGCAAACAGAGTGAAAATAACCCGTAAATAATAATAGAGACCAACAGCGCTGCCCAATATCATAGAGGCAACCAACCACCAGGCAGAAAGTTTGATCACCAAGGTTAGCAGATAAAATTTACCAATAAAACCTATGGTAATAGGCATGCCGGCCAGTGATAGAAAAGCAATGGTCATGACGCTGGCAAGCCAAGGATGTTGCCAAAACAACCCTTGTAATTGAGGTAACTGATCCAAGTCTTGCTGATCATCAAGTCTGGATAATAATGTAAGCACGGCAAATATTAAAATTGATGCTACCAGATAGGCTAATAAATAATAACTGACGCCCTCTAGGACTAAACTGTGATCAACGCCCATGGCAACCACGCCTGCCACCAATAAATAACCCATATGGGCGATAGCCGAATAGGCCATCAAACGCTTTAAACTTTGTTGTTGTAAGGCTAGCCAATTGCCTAACAGCATACTGGCAATCGCCATGCAACTAAGCATACGAGTTATGTCTGCTTCAAAATCAGCTGGCACAAGTAGGATTAACTTTATAAACAATGCAAAAACGGCGGCTTTGGACAAGCTGCTGAGCAGTAACGTGGAATTAACCGGTGATCCCTGATAAACATCAGGTGTCCAAAAATGTAACGGTACCAGAGATAATTTGAAGGCAAGCCCAGCTAAGACTAAAACAAAGCCGCTTTTGGCCATCAGGTCCATTGGAGATTGCAGCATATCAACCAACATCATCTGCCCACTGCTGGCATACAATAAAGCAAAACCCATCAGTAAAACGCTAGTGGCAGCACCTGACAACAACAAGTACTTCATGGCACCTTCCAACGCCAATTTGCGGTCTCGGTTATATGCGAGAATGGCTAACATCGACAAACTCATCAATTCAATGCTTAGGATGACGCTGCCCACATGGCGAGACATGACTAACAATAGGCCGCCGAGACAGGAAAGCAACAGCAATATATAGAATTCTTCTGCTACTTCCTTACTGTTTGCTCCCATATAAGGGCCTTGCAGCAGGGCCACAGAAATTGCCACCAACAATATTAATAAACTAAAGAAGCCGCCAATAGGTTCGTACTCAAATAGTATTGTGATGGTTTTCATGTCGGTAGGATATTGGTAAATTAGCGCAGCTAACGTCAGCGTCAGAGTCGTCAGGCAAATACCTTGTGCAATAAAATGATTACGTTTGTAACTTGCTTGCATCATCACTGCTAAAATACCAACACTGATAATCAATATCGGTAGCAGCAAGCATAATTCTTGCATGCTCATTGGCGTGCCTCCGCAGCTATTTGCATCAAACCACTGATTGTTTCGCTACTTAAATCCAACACTATATGCGGCTGAAATCCGAAATAGATTAAGGCGATCACTAAAAGGCCAGTGAACACCAATTCCCGAATATGTAAGTCGGTTACGTTCACATTAGCCGGCCCTTGGAAGGCACGTTGAAATAGGTGCAATCCATAAACGGCTGAGCCGATTATGCCTAAGGATGCGGCTATGGTTTGCATAGGAAATTGTTGATAGCTGCCAAGCAGGGTGAGTAACTCGCCATTAAAGTTAGCCATTCCTGGCATGCCGATGCCTGCCATTACAAAAATCAAGGTGACCGTTGCCATTTTAGGAGCACTCGCCCACATACCACCCATTTTGCTCAGTTCTCGACTATGAATGCGATGCTGGATCATGCCGGCCATACTAAATAAAGCTGCGCTGCTTATTCCGTGTGCCACAATAGTTAATACGGCACCTTGAAGCGCCACCTCATGCCAGCTAAATAATGCCAATAACACAAACCCCATATGGCTGATACTGGAATAGGCTATCAGACGTTTCAAGTCAGTTTGGCTATAAGCCATAACGGCCCCGTAAATAATACTGACAACCCCAAAGGTGGCTGCTACTGGTGCGAATTCCATGGTGGCGTTGGGAAATAGTGGCAATACAATTCTAATTAATCCATAAGCACCAGTTTTGAGTAATATTCCCGCCAACAATACGCTGCCTGCGGTGGGCGCTTGTGTATGAGCATCGGGTAACCAGCTATGAAATGGCACCATAGGCAATTTAACGGCGAAAGCTATAAAGAAACCCAACATTAACCAAAATTGAATGTTGTCGGGTATCACTAATAACTGCAATTCTTTAAGATTAAAGCTTAGTTCCCCTGTTTGGCTTTCATGGTGAAGCGCCAGAGCAATAATGGCGATTAACATCAATAAACTACTGACTTGGGTAAAGATAAAAAATTTGAGTGCAGCATAACGGCGATTTTCATGGCCCCAAATAAGAATTAACGCGGTCATGGGCAATAACATGACTTCCCAAAATAAGAAAAACAAGAACAAGTCGGCGGCTAAAAACACCCCAACAATGCCTGCCACACTAAACATTAAATTAAAGTGGAAAAACCCTCGGTTTTTTTCGATTTCGTTCCAAGAAACCATCACTGCCAGCATTCCTAAAGCAATGGTCAAGGTCACAAGTAGTAAGGAAAGGCCGTCGAACAACAACGCAAAATGAATATTAAACCGGGTAAACCAGTCCCATTTAAGGCTACTGGTGGTGCTGTTGCCAAGGTAGATGCTAAAAATTAATAGGCCGAATAAACTAATCAGAGTGATCCAGTTGCCTGAACCGCTGAATTTTTTTTCACTGACCCAGGCACACGCACCCAATATCAATGGAAGCCAGATAAGAAAACTTAATGCCACCATACTAACCCTCCTAACATCAGGGCACATCCTGCGAGGGTACCAAACAGATACCAGCGTAACTTACCGTTTTGACTGATAACCAATATTTCATTTAGACTAAAATTAAACCAACCTACAAAGTGATAAAAGTGGTCAATTACATCGTTTTTGTTAATGCGTGCAAACAGCTGTAAGGGTCTGGTAAAAAGTCCCTCATAAAGCCAGTCGAAACCTAAACCATCGCGGCAGAATTGACTGATAACCCCATCACCGGCCCGCATAGAACTGCGCGGAAAATACCATACCCAAGCGAGGATGAAACCTGCCAATGTCACGGCCACTGGCATCCATTCTATCCATAGTGGTAAATGAGGATGATGAGCTGGGCCAAATACCAGAGCAAAATCTAAACTAATAAAACCGCCTATGACAGTTAATGTTACAAAGGGGAGTAGGGGCACGACCAACTGGCTGGCTAGTTTGTGATCAGGTTCTTTTAGATGATGATTAGCTGGGCCAAAACAGACAATAAATAATAATCGAAAACTATATAGGCTCGTTAGAAATGCGCCAAAAACTCCAATCCACCAAAGGGCTGGACCGGCCGTGTGTGCTTCGTAAGTGGCCGCTAGTATCGCTTCCTTACTAAAAAAACCTGAGCTACCGGGGAAGGCCACCAGTGCTAATAATCCTATTAATAAAAATGTGGAGGTCAGCGGTAAACTTTTAAATAAACCTCCCATCTTGAAGATATCTTGCTGGTGGTGCATTTTTAAAATAATGCTACCGGCGGTTAAAAACAACAAAGCCTTAAAAAAGGCATGGGTCATAAGATGAAAAATAGCGGCATCAAACGCCAATGCGCCTAAACCCAAAAACATATAGCCAACTTGACTCATAGTGGAGTAGGCCAGAATACGTTTGATATCGGTTTGGGCCAGTGCTGCTAATCCTGCTAATACAAGAGTAAGCGCACCAATCCAAGCGACTATATTGAGTATGCCTTCGACTTGTAAAAACAGTGGATGCATTCTAGCAATAAGATACACACCCGCAGTCACCATAGTGGCTGCATGTATTAGCGCGCTAACTGGAGTAGGGCCCGCCATGGCATCAGGCAACCAAGTTTGCAGGGGTAATTGTGCCGACTTACCTACCGCGCCCCCTACTAATAATAAACATGCTAACCATAGTTTGGATTGAGAAACCTGCACTGTGGACTCAACAATAGTAGTGATATGCAAACTGCCAAATTCACTGAATAAAATCAGTAAACCGATCATCATTGCTGTATCGCCAACCCTAGTCACAATAAACGCTTTTTTAGCAGCAACGACGTTATCAGCTTTATGTTGCCAGAAGCCGATAAGCAAGAAACTGCACAAACCCACACCTTCCCAGCCTAAATACAAGAGCACCAAGTTATCGCCTAACACCAACATCAACATGGCAAACACAAACAGATTCATATATACAAAGAAGCGCTGTATGTCTTTGTCATCGAACATGTAAGCAGCAGCGTACCAGTGGATCATCCAACCCACACCGGTTATGACTGCCATCATCACAAGCGATAACTGGTCCAGATGTAAACCGAAGTTAATGGGTGCCCCAGCAATAGGTAGCCAATTGAATAATACTTGTTGGAAGGACTCCCCTCCCATGTCTATAAACTCAATGCCAATAAGTAGCGTCAATATTGCGGCCAAACCCATTGAGCCAACCCCTAATACAGCGACTAAAAAGGGTGAAAGTCGACCGGCCAGCAGTAACAGTATTAGGGACGAGACAAATGGAAATAAAGGAACAAGGAAAAGCAGCTGTTGCATATTCATCCCTTCATCTCATCAAGTTTATCAATATCCAGGTCACTAATATGCTGACGTAAACGAATAAGCAAGGCCAAGCCGAGCCCTACTTCGGCAGCGGCAATACTCAGGATCAAGATATAAATCACCTGTCCATCAGCTTGCTGCCATAAACTTCCGGCCAGAATAAATGCCAAAGCGCCAGCATTGAGCATGATCTCCATAGACATCAGCATAAATAAGGTGTTTTTACGACTCAATAAGCCCACTAGACCGATAGTCCACAGTAGGGCAACCAAAACAAAACCGTGTTCAATAGGAACCGTCATCACTGGTTATCCCCTGGCTGGGTGTTTTTTGGGGGAAGGGCTTTGGCTAGGTGATAGCCACCGACTAATCCTGCCAAAAGCAAGAAAGACGCTATTTCAACTGCCAACAAATAAGGGCCAAATAATAAAGAACCGACTGCTCTAGCATCCACCAACTCTATTTGTGCGACTGATGATGAGCCTGTCGACCAGTTTTGCTGAGACAATATTACAAACAGTATTTCACCGAGTAAAACCATGGCTAATAAGCCAGGCCCAACCCAACTCTGCCACGTTAGCCATTGCCTCTCTCGCTCGATGTCTGTTTGATTAATATTAAAAATCATCACCGCAAACACAAATAGCACCATAATCGCACCGGCATAAACGATGATTTGTAGGGCTGCTGCGAAGGGCGCGCCCAGTAGGTAAAAACACATAGCCAAGGCCAATATACTAACCACTAGATACAGTAGCGCATGTACTGCGTTTTTATTGGTAACCACAAATAGGCTAGCGAGTAAGGCCACACTGCCACTCACATAGAATAATATTTGGCCACTTTCGATACTTTCGACATTCACGACATTCACGACATTCACGACATTCACGGCACTCACGGCACTCACGACACTCACGACACTCGCAACACTCACGACACTCGCAACACTCACGGCATTAAGCTCCTGACATCAACCGGAGGTTTTTCTTTATCGGCTTGTCCTTTATTTTTACCTTTAATACTAATACCGGCTTTGTGATAGAAGTTGTAATCTGGGTACTTGCCTGAGCCGTCAATTAACAAATGCTCTTTTTCGTAGACCAAACTCTGCCTATTGTATTCGGCCATTTCCACGTCAGGAGTGAGTTGAATCGCATAGGTAGGGCAGGCTTCCTCGCACAAACCACACATAATGCAGCGCGAAAAGTTAATACGGAAAAAATCAGCTCGCCAGCGACCGTGATCGTCCTCGGTTTTTTCTAAGGCAATGCAATCTACCGGGCAAGCTACTGCACACAGATTGCAGGCAACGCAGCGTTCTTCGCCATCAGGATCGCGGGTCAATACAATTCTGCCGCGATAACGTGGGGCCAAATACGGTTTTTCTTCTGGGTATTGAACCGTGTCTGTTGTATCAAATAGATGTTTGAAAACGGTCCACATAGTTCTAATTTGAGAATACATAACTAAAAATCTCCCCATAGTTTGACAACAGCGGTGCCCACCAGATTTAGCAGCGCCAGTGGCAACATCCACTTCCAACCAAACTCTAATAGCTGATCAAAGCGGGGCCGAGGCAATGCCGCTCTAAGGAGAATAAAGAAGCAAATTAGGCTCATGGTCTTCAATACAAACCACACAAAAGGCGGTAACCAAGGGCCTAGCCATCCACCCAGAAACAAGGTGGTGATCATCATTGAAATCAACATCATGCCGAGGTATTCACCGAGAAAAAACAAGGCAAATTTAATCCCGGAGTACTCAGTATGAAACCCAGCAGTCAATTCGGTTTCCGCCTCGGGTAGGTCAAAAGGTAATCTATGACTTTCGGCTACTCCGGCAATAATAAAAACAACAAATCCAATAAATTGTGGGATCACAAACCAGATATCTTGCTGGGCCAGCACAATATCGCTTAATCTGAAGCTACCGCTTAAAATAACGACTCCCAAAAGTGACACACCCATAAACACTTCGTAACTGATAGTCTGCGCGGCAGCCCGCATACCTCCTAAGGCTGCATATTTGTTGTTGGATGCCCAGCCAGCCAGCACTACCGAATAAACCGCCATAGAGGTCATAGCCAGAAAAAACAATAAGCCAATATTGCTATCTGAGACCACAAAGCCCGGTGCCATTGGTACCACGGCAAAACTCATCAATATCGCCATTGCGCCAATAAGTGGTGCTAATACAAATACCGGTCGGTCAGCAAAAGGTGGGATCCAGTCATGTTTAAACAGAATTTTTATTAAGTCAGCGAGGGATTGTAATATCCCAAAATAGCCAACCCGATTTGGACCGTAACGTTGTTGAAAAAAACCTAACAAACGGCGTTCGAACCATACCAACATTGCGGCTGTAGGAACCAGTATGGCCACCATAAGAACGATCATTATCATTAAGTCTAATTCTGGCATCAGATCACGCCCTCAATAAAGTGGATGGGGATCGTTTGATCTTGCGCCAGAAGTCGGTCTTGTTGCTGTTGCTTGGTGGTCTGCTGCTGTGTTTGTTGCTGCGAAATCTGCGCAGTATATGCTGCGTATTGCTTGGCAGTGGCAGTTGTGAGTTTTTCACAATGATATAATTCGAACAACTGATCAGCCGGCACATAAACCAATAAACTGTTAGGTGGCACTTGTGTGTTTATTACCAATTGCAGTGGCGTAGGGTTGTCATCGCAGTAAATCAGCTGGCCAGGCGTAAATCCTAACTTTCCAGCATCCACTGGCCTCATAACAACTTGCGCCTGTACTTTTAGTTGTGCAATGGGCAGGGCATGTAAACTTAGATTATCGCTACCAAATACTTTTTGTAAGGGTAATATTTGCCATTGTGCTTTAGTGTTTGTCGACCAAGCTGCTTGCCATTTAAACCATTGATCACTTTGCTTGTTGCCAATACAGCGTACTCCTTTTTGCTGAGCAAGTTCATCACCACGGTATTCATTGCGAAATTTATGGTTGGACTGATTAGAGTTCCAACCCGGTGACCAACTATAAGGCAATGGAAATTCGTCTTTTTGGCCAGCTTGTGTGCCTTCCATGCTTTGTTTGTAGGGAGCACCCGTTTCGCCAAAGGGTTTAGGTTCATGCACTGTTTGATTGGCCAACATAGCAGTACGGCCACTTGCTCGAGGGGTCTGCAACGCAAGTTGGATCTGTTCATGCTGAGAAAAGTGGACTGAAAGTTGAGGATAGTATTGGTTGAGTAAATCTCGCAGTTGGCCCAAATTATCAACTTCGCCAAGGGTATGTTGGCGAAGCCTGGCGATATTCACCAGCCATTGCCAACTAGGTAAACATTGGCCAGATGGCTTGGTTGCGGGGAGGTGAGACTGGATCAAACCTTGATAATTAAGCTCAGAGCCACTGCATTCACTAAAGCTAGACACGGGCAGGTTTATCTCATCAGCAGCGCCAGCGCCTAGTTGACTTAAACGAACGACGTTAGTTGAACTTTGACGCCATTCACTTAGCCTTTCAGTAAAAGCTGGTGAACAATGATCCAGCACCAGTAGATTAGTTTTTTGTACGCTAATATTTTCTGCATATAAGCTCTCAATGTTCAAGTACTTACTCTGAGTCAACAATCCTAAACCTAGTGTATTTGCCTCGGGCGGAACGATACATAACATGGCATCATCTTGAGTGTTTTCGTTTTTAATATTGATTGATTTTAAGGCTTTGCGAATATTGGTAGCAGCGGCTAATAGGGCGGGCTTATTGGCTGACCAGCCTGTTACTATTAACGGGCGTTTGGCTTTTTTTAAGATTTCAAGCAGGTCAAGCGTTTGTGGGGCTACTTTACTGACTTTAGGTTTGGGTGATTTATCATTGAGTAAATTTGCCAACAAAAAACCTTGTTCTGCTGCTTGTTTAGGATCACAGACTAAGTTGATAGTGGCTTGTTTAGCTAGGTTACTTTCACCATAGCCCAGAATAGCCAGCGGCACCTTATAATGAGGTTGTATGGCTCTGACCGCAGCATCTTGCCAGCTTGGGACTCTAAGTTTTTGGGCTTGTTCACGAGCATTATTAAGCAGAGCTTGTCGGATAGATAACGCAATGCGAGGTGCACTATTGTTGACGTCTTCAGCCAGAATTACTATGGCATCAGCTTGTTCCATTTGTGCCAAGCTAGGCGCTTCCCACTGGCTCAAAATGGCCATATGTGTCGCCAGTAACTTTTCCTGTTGGGCATCGAGCCCTGGATTGAAGTTTTCACTTCCAACCAGTTGTTGCAGAGCAAAATTGTCTTCTAAGCTGGCTTGACTGCTGCCAATTCCAATCCACTTATCTTTCTTTTTTAGCCTGACATTGAGGGTCGTATTAGCCCAATTGCTTTGTTGTTCATCCATCATGATTGTTAGGCGGCGAGCCTCGTTATGCACATAAGAAAAACCATAGCGGCCACGATCACATAAAAAATAGCCATTCAAATGGTCATTAAAGCGATTAGTGACACGTCGCACCGAGCCATAACGCTCTGCCAGACTTGTATTGCAGCCTACCGAACAGTGCTGGCATACGGATGGTGCAGTTTGTAAATCCCACTTGCGGCTGTAATGTTTGCCGAAGGGTTTGTCAGTAAACACCCCGGTTGGACATACTTCCACTAGGTTCCCGGCAAATTCACTTTCCAGTGTGCCATCACACTGGCGGCCAAAATACACTTTATTGCTGATTGCTTGGGCAGCTAAATCGGTGCCTCCAGCATAATCTTTGTAAAATCTTTCGCAGCGATAACAGGTAATGCAGCGATTCATTTCATGCTTGACCAAGGGGCCAAGTTCCTGATTCATAAAGGTAGTCTTTTGACCCTTATATTGACGTTCACTATGACCTGACATGACCGTCATATCTTGCAAATGACACTCACCACCTTCAGTGCAAACCGGACAATCATGAGGATGATGCGTCATCAGTGCAGATATGATCTGTTCACGAAACACTTTTTCCGCAGGTTGTTGCATGCTGACTCGCATGCCATCACTTACTGGTGTCATGCAGGCTACAATCATCCGTCCACGTGTATCATTTTCGTCTTGATATTGGGTCATAGCACATTGCCGACAAGCGCCAATCGAGCCCATAGCTGGGTGCCAGCAAAAATAGGGTAAGTCCAGTTTCAACGACAGACTAGCCTGTAATAGGTTTTGCCCATCTTTAACAGTATATTGTTGCTTATCGATAAAAATTTTGGCCATAATTTAATGTCCGTAAGGACACCCCTTGTGATCAATGTGCTGCTGAAAATCATCGGCAAAGTATTTCATACCACTGCGCAATGGCTCGACTGCCCCTGGTGCAAGTGCACAGAAGGTTTTACCTATCCACATAAATCCGCATAACTGTTGTAATGCATCAAGATCGTCCTGTGCACCTTGACCTGCTTCGATACGGCTTAACATTTCTACTGCCCATGGCAAACCGTCGCGGCAAGGTGTGCACCAGCCACAGGATTCTTGTGCAAAAAATTGCAATAAATTTAGGATCATGCCCACCGGACAATGTTGATCATCGAGGGCAATAATCACCCCTGTGCCCATGCGGCTACCCACTTTGGCAATGGCATCATATTCCATGGGAGTGTCCAAATGTTCAGACATTAAAAAGTCGGTGGATGCACCGCCAGGTAACCAACCACGAAGTGTTAAACCGTCTTGCATGCCACCGGCTAATTTTAAAATTTGTCGGGCTGTGATCCCCATGGGAAGCTCCCATAAACCAGCGTTTTTGACTCGGCCACTGATACCAAATATTTTGCTTCCGGCGTCTGCGCCAGCAGAAAGTTGGCTATACCATTCAACACCGCTTTTCAAAATACCGGGCAGGTTGCATAAGGTTTCACAGTTGTTAACGATAGTTGGTCGCCCGAATAAGCCTACGACTTGAGGAAAAGGCGGTTTGGCACGAGGATTGGCACGTTTGCCTTCAAGTGCGTTAATGAGTGCGGTTTCTTCGCCACATATATAACGCCCAGCGCTAGTATGCAGATGTAATTTTAATGAATACTGACTGCCATTAATGTTATCTCCTAACAGACCTGCGGCTTCGGCTTCATCTACAGCTTGTTGTAAACGCTTACCACATAGACGATATTCGCCACGCAAAAAGATATATGCAACGTCAGCACCTATGGCATAAGCTGCGATCATCATGCCTTCGATTAATAAGTGGGGAGCGCCTTCCATCAACCAGCGATCTTTGAATGTGCCGGGTTCCATTTCGTCTGCGTTACACACCAGATACTTGCTTTTTGGTGCATCTTCGCCCATTGGCACAAAGCTCCACTTCATGCCTGTCATAAATCCGGCACCACCACGGCCTTTAAGTTTTGCGTCAGAGACTTGTTGTTGCACTTCCTTAGGTTGCATTTTTAATGCATTGTTAAAACCCTGATAGCCACCTGTGCTCTGATAGGCCCGCAGATTTTGTGGATTGTTTAGATCAAGATGCTGACTTAATGGTTTATCCATTATCAACTCCACTCAATCGCTTCACAAGGTTATCAATGACTTCAATATTTAAGCTTTCAACTAGCTCTGCGTCCAACATTAAAGCAGGTGCTTTATCACAACATCCTAAGCATACATTTGGCAGTAGGGTAATTTTACCGTCCTGAGTAGTTTGCCCAAATTCAATCTTGAGTGTTTTACGCAGGTGGTCAGCAATGGTCTGGTAATCATGCAACCAGCAACTAATGCTGGTGCATAAATGAATAACATGTTCACCCACGGGGCGGCGATATATCAGATTGTAAAAAGTGGCAATGCCCTCTAATTCAGCGGCTGACATACCTAACATATTAGCGATAGCATACAAGTTTTCATCACTTATCCAGCGACGTTCGTTCTGCACAATTTGCAGCGCATCGATAGCGGCTGCAGAACGTATTTCATACAAAGAACACTCATGTTCAATGGCTGCAATTTCCTTGTCAGTGAGCACGTCGCGATAATTAACCACGTCACGATAATTAACCACTTGTTGGCCTGCAAGGTCGACTTGTTTAATAGGAATGTCATTATTCATCGGTCTACGTCCGCCATAACAAAATCTATACTGCCAATAGTGGCAATCAAATCAGCTATCATCTGGCCTTTAGCCATTACCGGGATCATTTGTAAGTGTGCAAAGGAAGGGGTACGAATGTGTGTACGATAACTCATAGTACTGGCGTCACTTGTAAGGTAGTAGGCATTGCTGCCTTTGGTGGCTTCTACTTCCATCATGACTTCACCTGCAGGGATAACCGGTCCCCAACTTACCCCCAAAAAATGTGGAATAAGGGTATCGATATCCTGCATAGTGCGCTCCTTTGGAGGCGGAGTAGTTAACACATGATCAGCTTTATAAGGCCCTTGAGGCATGTTTTGCACACACTGACGGATAATGCGCATGCTTTGACGAATTTCTTCTACCCGCACAGCACAGCGATCGTAACTATCTCCTCGAGTACCTAAGGGCACCTCAAAATCAAAATTTTCGTAACCACTATAAGGACGCTTTTTACGCAGATCCCAATCAAAGCCTGTGGCGCGTAATCCAGGCCCCGTTACCCCCCAGTCAATTGCCGTGGCAGTATCGTAGGATCCAATGCCAACAGTGCGTTTCTTAATTAAACTATTTTGCATCACCATTTGGTCGTAATCGGCCATACGTGCTGGCATATAATCAAGCCACTCGGTGACCATTTTGTCCCAACCTTTAGGTAAGTCAGCAGCAAGACCGCCAATCCTGAACCAGGCAGGGTGCATGCGCGCACCAGTGATGGCTTCAACAATGCCGAACAATTTTTCGCGGTCAACAAACATGTAAAAAATAGGGGACAAGGAACCTATGTCTTGAGCGAATGTACCGTAAAACAGCAAGTGGCTGAGAATGCGGAACATCTCACACAACATCACTCTGATAACGTTGACCCGCTCTGGCACCACAATGCCAGCTAATTTTTCCAAAGCCATAACATAGGGCAGGTTATTCATGACTCCGCCCAGATAATCAATTCGGTCCGTATAAGGAATATAGGAATGCCAACTTTGGCGTTCGGCCATTTTTTCCGCACCACGATGGTGGTAACCTATATCGGGTATTGCCTCTACGATTTCTTCACCATCTAGTTGCAACATGATCCTGAAAACACCATGCACACTGGGATGATTAGGGCCTAAATTTAACCACATAAATTCTTCTGGATTGCCCTGAGGTTTGAGACCCCATGCCGCGGGATTAAATTTTAAGGCCTCCTGTTCTAGATCTCGGATGTCATCTGGTAAACTATATTCACCCATTTCAGTGGCGCGTGCCGGATGGGTTTTACATAAAGGGTGGCCCTGCCAAGTTGTGGGCATCATGATCCGACGTAAACAGGGATGATCAGTAAATTTTATACCAAATAAATCCCAGACTTCCCGTTCGTACCAGTTTGCATTTGGCCAAATAGAACTGATGCTTGGGACTTCTTTTGTGTCCGCTGTTAGGGCAACCTTGATGCGTACATCTTGATTGCGACCATAGGAGCGAAACAAATACACCACAGTAAAATCCCGGCGATGGGGGATCACATTATGTTGGCGAGTTGTTTCATCTATGGCAGTTAAATCAAATAGGAAATCAAAAGGTTGATCCAGTTTAAAGCGTAATAAATCACATAATGGTTTGAGATCTTGCGCCGTTGACCATACCGTTAGGATTTCATCAGCGGTCTGCTCTTTATGCAACACAGAAGCAGGTAACCATAGCTGTATCTCGCCTAGTAAATCATGCTTGTAAGTGCGAGCCATGATTACACTCTATCCGGCGGTGTAAGGTCTTTAGCCCGCATACGTTCAGCGTTATGTATATCTCGTTGGCTTGGCTTTGCTACCTGGCTGACATTCTGGTCGCCTACCACCCAACTAAGCGGACGCTGTTCACGACCAATTGCGTCTTGCAACAGCATCAAACCCTGCATTAACGCTTCTGGGCGCGGAGGGCAACCAGGGACATACACATCCACGGGTAATATTTTGTCAACACCTTGTACTACCGAATATATGTCATACATGCCACCAGAATTAGCACAAGAACCCATAGATATGACCCATTTTGGCTCAAGTAATTGATCGTATAAATGTTTGACTACAGGAGCCATCTTTCGAAATACGGTGCCAGAAATAACAATTAGATCTGCTTCACGTGGTGTCGCTCTAATCACTTCTGCTCCAAAACGAGCGATATCATGCCGGGCCGTAAAACTGGTGGCCATTTCTACGTAACAACATGACAAACCAAAGTTAAATGGCCAGATTGAGTTTTTTCGGCCCCAATTGATCATATTGTTGAGAGTGGTGAAAATGACATTTTTTTTGATGTCTTCTTGCACACTTTCATCTATGACCGGAATTTGTTGTGGCACTTTATTGGGGTCACTGAGATTCCAATCCATTAATGTTGCTCCGGCAGATGTCTTTTAAGAATATTGAGAGCGCCAATACGCCACAAATAAATGAGGGCAACCAGTAAAATAATCATAAATACTAGTGCTTCTATAAAGCCGGCCACACCTACCTGTTCAAAGGAGATTGCCCATGCAAAAAGATATAAGGTTTCAAGGTCGAAAATAACGAAAAAAATGGCATATAAAAAGAAGTGATTGGCAAACTTAACGCGTGCGTTGCCTAGGGATAAAATACCAGATTCATAAGGTAAGTGAGTAGAATGGCCCTGTGTTCTAGGGCCCAATAAGGAAGAGGCAAACATAACTGCGCTAAGCAACAGCAGCGTAAAAGTGAAGTATAAAAGAATAGGCCATAGTTCGGCCAGTGATTGCATCATGTTCATTACCCCAAAAATCATTTTAGTTTTTTCGGTTATTATCACCAAATCAACCCATTTTTGGACTCACGATTTACTACGTCCACAAGGGTTATACTAAGATCAAGCAAAATACTAATCGTCAAATAATTAGACGAGCCGATGTTTTAAACAAGTAACACAAGTGTAGACAGATAAGGTTTCAACACTAAAAAATCTTTTATATATCCATCATACGATGGTAAAAGTTCTCGAATAAACTCTTTACTAGCTCACAATCGCCTGCTTCCTGCTTCCTGCTTCCTGCATCTCTGCGTAGAGATGACCAAAGTCATTGTCAAAGGCAGTTGCCATTATTTCCACGTCATCGGTGTTTATTTGAACAGCATCAAACTGTGTGGCAAACAATTCCTTTATGCTGTGTTCATTATCAAATTGAAAATAGGTATTGAGTATTTTGTTTAGTGCTTTTTTAATATAATCTTCTAATGAGTATGATATTGCTGATTCATGTTTGACTAGGGTATTGAGCAGCATAGTGACACGCTCACTTTTAGATTTATTCGATAAAATGCTGCCCTGGTTGCATGTAATTGTTGATTATGCAGAGGCCATTCATTTACCTGAGAAAAGTGACTCATCAATCTTTTTCCTATTGCAAAAAGTATGTTTTTGATATGAAGTAGGTTAACAATTAACATCATAATAATTAACATATATTTCACACTAGCTCAATATTCGTTCAGAAGATACTGATTTTTTGTATGCATTTTATACAAGTTTATTGGGGTGGGATTTAAATTATGCCAAGTATATTTTAAAGCTTGGCTCATAATTGTGGCTCAAGCTAATGTGTTATGGGACTTTCGTCCTAGTTCAATATTTTCAAACGTTTACCCTTTTTAATGGTAAAAAATTGATCGTTTGACCTGAAAAAAAGTGTGCGAAGCTCGCAAAGCATTAAGTGTGCAAAGTTTCTAAAGCATTAAATGGATATATACCCTAAGTATGGGAAAATTAACATCATACAAGCTTTTAATATGTGTGTTTTTCTCATTTTCCTTTGCAAAGAACACTGATATTTATAAATGTTCAGTTAACAAATTTATAATAGTGTTACAAACTCATTTAATTTTCTTCTGACCTCAATTATTTAGTAATCAACTGAAATCGTTAGTACTATTAAGTCCGTAATTTTGTTTATTATCAAATTTTTGACCACGAATTTTCAAAGGAGCAGTAACTTTATGAAAGAATTTCAACTCATCATTTTTGGCGCCACGGGTCTCACAGGTAAACAAACAGCGCTTTATGTTAATCAATTTGCTAAAAAGCACGAGATCAGATGGGCAATAGCCGGGCGGGATCAGGAAAAATTGCAAAGTATGATTACCGAACTTCAACTCGATCTAGACGGTGTTGTTGTTGCTGATGCGTTGGACGAAAATTCGGTGCAATCAATGGTAAAACGTACAACGGCCTTAATTAATCTAGCGGGGCCTTATGCTATTTATGGTGCCAATGTTATTGAGCAATGTGCTCAACAGGGCGTTGCTTACGCAGACTTAAGTGGAGAAACACTATTTGTAAAAGACATAATAGAAAAATATGGAGACATCGCAAAAAAATCGGGCGCAAGAATTATTCCGGTGTGCGGTTATGAAGCCTTGCCATTTGACCTAGGGTGTATGTTTGTTGCTGACAGGTTCCAAAAAAAATTCAGCCAAAAACCCACTTTAGTTGAGGCTATTGCTCAGTTTCATTTCGACGGAAAGGTTATTTATCCATCTGATGGAATAAGTGGTGGTACTTGGGGTAGTGCAGTAGAAATGTTTAAAAGTGACAATCTAGACGGACTAAGTGATCCACATATTTTAATGGGAAATGATCGAACTTGGTTGCCTGAAGAAAGTCAAAAATACCAGTTATTAAAAAATGCGTTTCCTCATGGTGGTGGTTGGCTTGCCCCCATGGTTCCGCAGCCATGGTTGAACCCAGCTGTAATTTATCGTACCCAAGAGATACTTAGAACTGATAATAATGATATTGGATATACTTACAGAGAAGGCATGGATACCAGTGGGTTTTTTCCGGGTGATAAGTTGTTAAAACCTTTTACTTCCATAGGGTTGGCAATGATGGTGGAAGCTGGAGGTTTTCTATTAAAGATGAATACATCCGCACCAAGAAAAATGATGGCTAAATTTATGGAGTTTGTTGGTCCAAAACCAGGTGACGGTCCAAAACCGGAACGTCTTGATTTGTGGGCATACACCATTGAGTTTAAAGCAACAGACGAGTCTGGTAACACGACTTTTGCAACGGTGACAGGCAAAGGGCAACCTGGTTACAAGTCAACGGCAGATATTATTGGACAAGTCGGTATACTTCTGGCAACAAATGATAAACGTCTACCTGAGATATCAGGCGTTTTGACACCTGCTTCCGCTTTAGGATTGGACCTGCTGGATGAATTTGCCAACGCTAGATTGTTTTTTAAATAAGAACAACAACGAAAACAATTCAGGTATGAAATGTGAACAGGTTTCAATAGTTTAATCCCGCTATCAGATGCAGTTAGTTACATTATGGAACTAGCTGCATTTTCATAGAATTCTTAAAAATCACAAAAATCACAAAAATCACGAAGGTGTTTGCCGACCGCTACACGTTTAGTCTTAAATAAAATTTCCTCTAAAAAAAAAAGATGCTGTGTATTCAATATATTAAGTGATTTTTTCTTGCGTTCTGCTGTTTGTTAACCCTTTGTTAGCGTTTGCAATCCTTTTGTTAACAAAATAATCTAGCGATTAATATTACAACTAGCTGTGGATATATAAACATAAACATAAACACACACATAAAATCGAACATAATATTACCAATGACATGTCATAAGTTATTCATTAAGTCCCATAAATTACCAGCATTGCCACGAAATCTGGCGGGCAAAGTTTTAACGTTTGTGCTCAAACAACAGCTACCAAGGAAATGATAAATAAAATGCCGACACATCAATCTATTTTGCTAGAACGCGACGGCCCAGTCGCGATTGTGAGTTTTAACCGTCCCGCCAGCTTGAATGCTATCGAGGCAAGTCTTCGTCAGGAATTAGCCGCAACAATACAAGACGTCAATGGCGATGAAAACATCCGTGTGGTTATTCTTACCGGTGTTGGCCGGGCGTTTTGCGCGGGGGCAGATCTCACAGAGGGATTTTCTGAAGGCACCAGTGTTGAAGAAGGCTTAAATAAACAATACAAGCCAGTGTTAATGGCTATTAGTACTGCTCCCAAACCCTGGATAAGTGCTGTAAACGGCGCTGCAGCTGGTATCGGCAGTGCCTTTGCCATGGCTTGTGACCTGACTCTGATGGCTGAAGATGCCTACCTATATCAGGCTTTTACAGCCATTGGCCTTATCCCTTGCATATTCGCATGGATGCTGATCACCTGTTCTCATCGAAGCTGATCATTCATTCTCATCGAAGCTGATCACCTATTCTCATTGATGTTGATCACTTTTTTTAGTTAATTCAACTTAAAATGATCTCTTCAACCACGCCA
>JAWUXU010000025.1:0-9701 GCA_034111145.1 Paraglaciecola sp. | reverse complement strand
CTTTTATAGGCAGTTACTGGTTCGATTTACCCGGACTTTTTTGGGCAGCAGTACTAGCAAACCTTGCCGTTGGCGGTATTGCCTTTATTTGGTTTAAAACCATTCTTGCCTCTCGATTTGAACAAAGTGTAATGAGTAAATTAGATTTATGAGCAGAGCATTTGAATTATCCTCCAGTTATTCGCCAGCTGGCGATCAGCCTAGAGCTATTAAAGCTTTAGTGGAAGGCCTAGAAGACGGCCTAGCACGACAGATATTATTAGGTGTCACAGGTTCAGGTAAAACCTTTACTATGGCCAATGTGATTGAAAAAGTTCAGAGGCCGACGTTAATACTTGCCCACAATAAAACCCTAGCCGCACAGCTTTATGGTGAGATGAAAGAATTTTTCCCAAATAACGCGGTAGAATATTTCGTCTCTTATTATGACTACTACCAACCTGAAGCTTACGTACCCTCCAGTGATACTTTTATTGAGAAAGATGCATCGATAAACGCACATATCGAACAAATGCGTTTATCAGCTACCAAATCGCTGATGGAAAGACGTGACGTTATTATTGTTTCTAGCGTCTCAGCTATTTATGGGTTGGGTGATCCTGAGTCTTACATGAAAATGTTGGTGCATTTTCGCCAAGGCGATATTATGAATCAGCGTGATATTTTGCGGCGTCTGGTTGAAATTCAATATTCTCGTAATGATGTTGCGTTCGACCGAGGTACGTTTAGAGTGCGCGGTGATGTGATTGACATATTCCCTGCTGACTCTGAACGCCACGGTATTAGAGTGGAATTGTTCGATGAAGAGGTTGAACGTATCAGTATATTTGACCCGTTAACTGGAGCCGTCGAAAAAACTGTGACTCGAGCCACGGTTTTCCCTAAAACCCATTACGTCACACCCAGAGAAAAAATTATTGATGCGATTGAGCATATCAAAGTCGAACTTAAAGAAAGACGTGAACAACTTAAATCTGTTAATAAATTAGTAGAAGAGCAGCGGGTTTCACAGCGCTGTCAATTTGACATGGAAATGATGCAAGAGTTAGGTTATTGCTCAGGTATTGAAAACTACTCTCGGTATTTATCAGGTCGTAACCCAGGCGATCCACCCCCTACTTTAATCGATTATTTTCCATCTGACGGTTTAATGTTTATTGATGAATCTCACGTGACTGTTTCACAAATTGGTGCCATGTATAAGGGCGACAGATCACGTAAAGAAACCTTAGTGGAATATGGCTTCCGCTTACCTTCGGCATTAGATAATAGGCCCCTAAAGTTTGAAGAGTTTGAACAAATCAGCCCGCAAACTATTTATGTTTCTGCAACGCCTGGTAAATTTGAATTGGCTACTGTTCCAGAGGATATAGTTGAACAACTGGTGCGGCCTACAGGTTTGCTTGATCCAGAAATAGAAATTCGACCTGTAGGTACTCAAGTTGATGATTTACTTTCTGAGATACATAAGTGTGTGGCGGTTAACGAGAGAGTGTTAGTGACCACGTTAACAAAACGCATGTCCGAAGATTTAAGTGATTATCTTGATGAGCATGGTGTAAAAGCGCGTTATTTACATTCAGATATTGACACAGTAGAGCGTATTGAAATTATTCGCGATCTGCGTATTGGTAAGTTTGATGTATTAGTTGGGATCAATCTGCTCAGAGAGGGACTGGATATGCCAGAAGTATCGTTAGTGGCTATTCTTGATGCGGATAAAGAGGGATTTTTGCGTTCTGATAAGTCGCTTATTCAAACTATGGGTCGGGCAGCCAGACATATCAACGGCCGAGCAATATTATATGGCGATAGGATCACTGGCTCCATGCAACGAGCTATTGATGAAACGGACAGACGTCGGGACATACAGCGGGCTTACAATCTTAAGCATGGCATTATTCCTACGCAGATGAACAAACCTATCACCGATATTATGGACGTAGGAGATGGCAGTTCTGATAGTAAAGTGAAACTCCGATTGGTGGCCGAGTCGGGCAAAAAATATAACACACTTAGCACACCACAGCTTTTGCAAAAAATTACTGAACTGGAAAAAGTCATGTTTAAGGCAGCAAAAGATTTGGAATTTGAAAAAGCGGCAAATTTGCGTGATGACATAGAAGCTTATCGCGCTCAAATAGTAAAAAATTCTTAATTATACTCGATGCTACTAGAACGGCATGGCGACAACAATGAAATGATATTTTAGGGTTTTAGGCTGCCAACTACAATATGGGTTATAGACCTGGGCATTGGCTAGAACAATTAAAAAAATACGCCTCACAGAGGAAAAAGTGGACAGGTGGAATAAAATGGGATGCTAAGTGAAATAACGACGTTGTTATTGTTCACTTCTATAGCTTTAGTATGAGACGCTTAATTTTTGCGCGCGATACGCCTTAAGTTGCACCCGTATCGCGCCAGTATGTGTACTTAGCGTTTCGATGTTTTTTATTTTTTTCATAGCCTACATCGATGTTTTTGTAGTTTTGCTAAATTTCCATTGTAATCCGGCTACGCCTTTCTTACTATGTGGATTAGTATCAATAACTATACTTATAAGTGGTGCTGTAATGTTAAATCGTCTTCAGGAATACGATATCAAGTTATTGCGTGTATTTTACGCAGTAGCCTCATGTAATGGTTTTACTGCGGCAGAACCGGTACTTAGAATGCAACGACCGAATATTAGTTCTGCGATTAAAAAACTCGAGGAACGTTTAGATTTAGTCTTGTGTCACCGAGGTCGTGGTGGTTTCCAGATGACTAAAGAGGGTGAGGTAGTTTTTCAAGAAACGAAACGTATCTTCAACTCTTTCGATAACTTTGTATTTAATTTGAAGAGTTTACACGACGATTATTCAGGGCACATCACCTTAGTGATGATGGCGGGGTTACCTCTTTCATACCACTTGGCGGTTAGTAAATCCGTCAAAAGCACCATGAAAAAATTCAACGACATTCATGTGAATATCCAGACTCGCCTTTATAATGAGGTTGAACATGTCGCTTTATCCGGCGAGTGTCACTTAGTTTTATCGACTTACGATATGGTCAAACCTGAATCTGTCACCTTTCACCCTGTAGAAGTGACCTGTAAAGGCCGATTATATTGTTCGCCTTCCCACGCATTAGCTAAATATCGTGACGGCCTACCCGACAACATTAAGATTGGAGACTATCCAGCAATCGGTATTTCCGGCTTATCCTCAGCCAACTATATTTCTGATGACACACGTATGTCTATTCAAACCTTCTCAGACTCTTACGACGCGTGTTTATCTGCCATTATGACCGGCGAATATGTTGGACTATTACCTGATTACGTACTCACTAACCAAGCGGCAGGCTTAGGACTGGTGCCAGTAGGCAAGAGTCTATTTGAATTCAGTCACGATTTATTTGTAATGAATGGCAAAAATACTCGTTTAAATCCTGTATTAAGGCATTTGATTAAGGAAATTAGTTACTTTGTTCAGCAGGTCGAAAAATAAATAAAAATTCATCGAAACAAAATGCACAGCGAAGCGAGTGCTGATTTTAGAAGTGACATTGGCCTAACTGCATAATCATCATAACGTGCAGTAAACTAGCTGACAGGTATGTACTTTATATTTATTGAAGCCGCATTGATGCGGTTTTTATGAGAATTTACATTACTTACGGATGATGCAATCGGGCATGCTTTATTTTTGACGAGCATTTCAGCTTACATCACTCAACATGGGCTTTTGCAAACAATATTTCTTCTTTGTAACCTACCTTCTTTATTAAATATATCTATACATTCCATCTAACGAACAGCTAAAGCTGTTGCATATCGACTCCATAAGTACGGTGTTAAGCTCAAAAAACAGGCGTAAAAGTTTACCTGAATTTTATGATCAAAAGATAAACAAGCATGCCGCTTCCAGCTGCAAAGCTTGCATCAGAGACCTTTGCATCAAATAAGCCAGGAATAAAAACTAAGCTTGAAATAAAATAAGAGGGGCATAGGCAAATTTGTTACAGACTCTTAATGGCTTAATAACACTTTCATTTTAATTGAATTATATGAATTATTTGCTGCTTTCAGTCCGCTTATGTCCCGAGAAATAGCCCCCCCAAACACTGTGCTTGTCACATTTTTCATGTTCATCGATCCAAACCAAATTGGTTTGGATATAAAGCACTTATTGAGTTGATGTTCGGTAACACTAGTTTACTCGCTTCTCAACGTGGTTATTCATACTCCAAGGGATCAAGGACCTCATTTTCGGTAAACGCTTCCAGCCGCTCTTGACAGGCTCCACATTTACCACAGGCTTTTTCACGGCCGTTGTAACAAGTCCACGTTAGGTTGTAATCTAAACCCATTGCCAATCCGGCGGTTAAAATAGCCGTTTTACTGACTTTTAAGTAAGGTGTTACAATCTCGACGGCTTCATAGTTGGCTATGGCACAGACATCATTCATCTTGTGAACAAATTCTGGACGGCAGTCTGGGTAAATGGCATGGTCGCCTGAATGTGCGCCGTAGTAAACTTTATTGGCATCGATAGAAACCGCATAACCTACCGCCATAGACAGTAAAATCATATTGCGATTAGGCACCACCGTGCTTTTCATACTGCTTTGTTCGTAATGGCCTTCTGCTACCTCAATATCTGATGTGAGTGATGAGCCGCCAATGAGTTGATTGATAGCTGAAATATCGACTACTTTATGCTCTACACCTAACGATTGGCAGGCGCGAACAGCGTAATCCAGTTCTTTTTTGTGTTTTTGTCCATAATTAAAAGATAAGGCAAACACCTCTAAGCCCTGCTTGACTGCTAGGTTTAGGACAGTAAACGAGTCCATTCCTCCGGAAAAAATTACCACTACCTTTTGTGACATTGGCTTTGCTTCTTTATAATCAATATATTGAGGGGGATTTTAAGTGATTTGACGGTAAATTCCCAGAACAGGGTGATCATTGTGAGACATCTGTTAAATAAATAGGAAAGTGATTGAATTTATATAAAGTTAATGAGGTGTTTGAGTCTTTGCAAGGTGAGGGCAGTTATACGGGATTGCCATCCATCTTTGTGCGCTTACAGGGTTGTCCAGTGGGTTGTCCATGGTGTGATACTAAACATACTTGGGTCGTGTCGCCTGAGTTAAAAACTACAAGCGATGCAGTCATGGCTGAAACCGCCGAGTCTGATAGTTGGTTTGAACACTCGACTGAACAGTTACTAAGTCTTTTTAATCAACATGGTTATGTGGCTAAACATATCGTGATCACTGGGGGTGAGCCCTGTTTGTATGATTTGACTGAAATTACTAGCAGCTTCATCACAAAAGGTTACTCGGTGCAAATCGAAACCAGTGGTACTTATGAAATTATTGTTCACCCAAGTACCTGGGTCACAGTTTCGCCCAAAGTCAATATGCCAGGAGGCAGACCCGTGTTGAGCAGCGCAATGCGCCGAGCAAATGAAATAAAACACCCGATAGCGATGCAAAAACACATTGAAGAGCTAGATGAGGTATTAACACTCTTGGGTGACCAAGCGCTACCCAATATTTATTTACAGCCCATTAGCCAACAAAAACGCGCCACTGACCTTGCAATTAAAACCTGCATAGCGCGTAATTGGCGCTTGTCGTTACAAACTCATAAATTCATTGGGATCGAGTAGCGGACTTTTTAACGGTATACTTGGCGGTAAATGATGATGAAAAAAGACTTACATACACTTCTACCCTTGCTGAGTGATCTATGATTAACGTCCTAGCTGGATTTATTTTATTCTTTAGCCTTAGTGTCCAAAGTGCATCATGGCAAATAACGTTTCCTCGACCCCTTGAAACTGCGACAACAATTGAAACGTATCCTATAAAGTTATTGTCATTGGCTTTGGATCAAACCGGTGTCAATTATCAACTAAAACCGTCAGAAAATATTTTGACCAAGGGCAAAGCGTTAGATCGCTTGGAAGATAATAGAGAGATAAACATTGTTTGGGGTATGACCAATGATAAGCGTGAAAAAGATCTATTGCCTATACGCATTCCAATATTTAAAGGCCTGATTGGATGGCGTTTACTGTTAATTCGGCAGGACATGGCTGAACGTTTTACCTATATTCAGAAAATTTCTCACTTAATTAAGCTCTCTCCCTTGCAGGGGAGGGGTTGGCCTGATACTAAAATATTACAAGCGAATGGTTTTGATGTGACCACTGAGCGAAATCAAAATGCACTGATAAAGATGCTTGGTAATGCCCAAGGAGACTTTTTCCCACGCTCTGTTATAGAAGTATGGGACGAGTTGGCTAAACACGATGTGACCAACCAAATACAGCTTCAGATCCAGCCCACTCTTGGAATATATTATCCAGCTGCCATTTACTTTTTTGTAAATAAGAGAAGTATGCCACTGGCAAACCTGATTGAAAGAGGGCTAGAAAAAGCGATTGAGAATGGAAAGTTTGAAGCATTATTTGTAGAAAATTATCAAACCTATATTGATAAAGCACGAATTGAGAACAGAACATTCTACTCGTTAGAAAATAACTTTTTACCAGAAAAAACCCCGTTAAACAGAAAGGAATTATGGTTTGACGTTAAAACTAATACGCTTACTAAACCGTAAATAAACCAGAGCAGTACACTCTGGTTTTTATTTTGTTTAGTATTTGTAGCTAATTTAGCTTCGCTGTGAACTAGGCTTTACCATGAATACTCTTCATTGAACGTCCAGATGGGTCGGCGTTATTTTTAAAGCTTTCGTCCCATTCCAGTGCTTCAACTGTACTGCAGGCAATTGACTTGCCTCCTGGTACACATTTTGCTGCTGTTTCTTGTGGGAAGTAATCTTCAAAGATCGTGCGGTAGAAGTAACCTTCCTTGGTGTCTGGAGTGTTAGTTGGGAATCTAAATTGGGCAGAGGCCAGCTGTTGGTCGTCTACTTTTGTTGCAACAAATTCTTTGATGGAATCAATCCATGAATAACCTACGCCGTCACCGAATTGTTCTTTTTGACGCCATAATACTTCTGCAGGCAAATATTCATTGTTATCAAATGCCTTTCGTAAAATCCATTTTTCCATCTTACCGTCAAGACACATTTTATCTTGTGGATTAAGGCGCATTGCCACATCCAAAAATTCTTTATCAAGGAACGGTACACGTGCTTCTACGCCCCAAGCGGAGGTGGATTTATTCGCTCGAGCACAATCAAACATATGCAAGCGGTCTAATTTACGCACCGTTTCTTCATGAAATTCTTTGGCGTTTGGCGCTTTGTGGAAATACAAATAACCGCCAAATATTTCATCCGCCCCTTCGCCAGACAGCACCATTTTAATGCCCATAGCTTTAATTTTACGGGTCATTAAATACATAGGCGTCGCGGCACGAATGGTCGTGGTATCGTAGGTTTCAAGATGATAAATTACGTCACGAATAGCATCCAAACCTTCTTGAATAGTAAAGTGAATTTCGTGATGCACTGTGCCAATCATATCAGCGACTTTTCTTGCTGCGATGAGATCTGGCGCACCTTCTAGGCCTACAGCAAATGAGTGCAAGCGAGGCCACCAGGCATCAGATTCATCGTTATCTTCAACACGTTTGGCCACATATTTAGCCGCAATGGCTGATACTAAAGATGAGTCCAAACCGCCCGACAACAATACTGCGTAAGGTACGTCAGACATAAGGTGAGACTTAACCGCTTTTTCAAAGGCTGTTTTTAAGTCCTCTAAATTGGTTTCATTATTTTTAACATTCTCGAATTCCATCCAGTCACGTTGATAATATTTAGTTAACTGGCCTGTTTGGCTCCACATATAATGTCCAGGTGGAAACTCTTGTACGGTTTTACACACCGGTACTAAGGCTTTCATTTCAGAGGCCACATACAAGTTACCGTGTTCGTCATAACCGGTGTAAAGCGGGATAATGCCCATATGATCACGTGCAATAAGGTAGGCGTCTTTTTCTACGTCATATAAAACGAAAGCAAACATGCCCTGCAATTCATCAATAAAACTTAAACCCTTTTGCTGATACAAAGGAAGAATGACTTCACAGTCAGATTTAGTTCTAAAGTTGTAAGGTGTTTCAAGTGTTTCTTCTAAGGCTTTGTGGTTATAAATTTCGCCATTCACGGCTAACACTTGATTATTATCGCGGCTTATTAGCGGCTGAGCGCCTGTGTCAACGTCGACTATCGCCAAACGTTCGTGACATAAGATAGCATTATCATTATTCCAAATACCTGACCAGTCAGGACCGCGATGGCGGAGTAATTTGGAAAGCTCTAAAGCTTGCGTTCTAAGTTCTGCTGCATCACTTTTGATGCCCAGAATACCGAAAATACCACACATAAAAATATTTCTCATCATTACTGTTTATAGGAGCTTGGCAATCTTGCCAGGCCTGATATCGCGATCTGTTTGTTAGTTATTGTTGATAGAAACGCGCAATTGAATTTGCCAGCCTGAGCGAAAAAAGCAAGGATAAACTGTGATTTTCTTACATTAGAAAGGAATTAGTAAGAATAATGCTTGTTTTAGGAGGTTTGGGTATGGGTGTTTTTTAAGGTGTTTTTGCGTTTTTATGCGCTGCGCTTATGTAAGCATATGCTTAGCATACTGTCATCCATGACCGTTTTTTCAAACGGATCCCTTCGTCCAACCTACTTTTTTGATACAGCCAAAAAAAGTAGGCAAAAAAGGCCGCGCGAGGGCAATCTACTTCCTCCGATTATTTTGACAATTAATCATGTCGTTTGCACATGCTCTCGGCAAGCGGAAGCCCCCCTCAACAAACTCAATCGCCTTCCATGGCGATTGCCCCGCAAAATTCACCTGATACTTGGCGAGCCTTGAGTCGAGGGTAGGTCAAGAGCATCCGCTTTACCGATAAAGAATCTGCTTTGCAATGAATTAACATGGATGATGAGATGGACACTCCCTACTTACGGCGTCAATGCGCCAAAATAGTAGTTTCAACCCAACTATTTACATAGGGGGTATCCAAGATGAAGCTTAGAACAATTGGTATCGATTTGGCAAAGAATGTATTTCAAGCATGTGGTGTAAATGAGCATATGAAACCACAGTTTAATAAACGGTTAAAGCGTAACGAGTTACTCGATTTTATGCGCCAGTAAGCACCCACGATGGTGGTGATGGAAGCCTGTTATTCATCCCATTACTGGGGGCGAGAAATGACCAAATTAGGTCATAATGTGAAGCTTATCCCCGCTCAACATGTCACGCCTTTTGTACGGGGCAACAAGAATGATCCGAATGACTCATTTGCTATAACAGAAGCGAGCCAGCGGCCCTATATTCGTTTTGTGCCAGTGAAAACAGAGTTTCAGCAGGAGATATTATGCTTGCATCGTATTCGAGAACGACTTATCAAAAATAAAGGCGCTCTGAGCAATCAAGCTAGGGGGCTGTTAAGTGAGTTTGGTGTGGTGTTTCCTTGTGGTCATAAAGCCCTTTTAAATGGATTGAACGGTGTGATAGATAATGCTCAATATAGCCATCGATTACAAAATATGATGATAGATATGTTGAGTGAATATGAAACCACACTTAAGCGCCTAAAAGGAATTGAGCAACAACTGGGAATATTTGTTGAAGGAAGTGAAAGCGGTAGGATATTACTCAGTATTCCTGGTATCGGCATCATTAATGCTTCCGCACTTTTAG